>DNHN01000112.1 GCA_003485825.1 Bacteroidota bacterium
AAGCTTTTAGTGCACTCGAGAGGATTCGAACCCCTAACCCTCGGAGCCGAAATCCGATATTCTATCCAGTTGAACTACGAGTGCAATTTCCGTGGCGAAATTACACAAAAAAGCCTTCTGAAAACAGAAGGCTTTTAGATGCGCAAAATTTTATTGAGATAGCTGATTTAACTCGTTATTTTCTACGGATACACTATCACGTATACTATCCGTCACATCATCAGACTCTATAAGTTCATATTTCTCTACGATTGACTCTTCTTTTGGATTTAGCCATAGATAGCCTACAAGCACATCATGGGTTAGGTCATTCATTGATGTCTTACTATCTATTTTACTTGTTAAGGCTACTTCTACCCTATACGAACGTGTATTTTTATTAAAGAAACTCAAATTTAAAATCGGCTGTACCCGCATAGATGAACTGGGGATTTCTCTATGGTTTAAATAGATTACTGCGTCTTTTAAATTTTCGAATCGTTTCCGAACTTCTAAAAAAGCTTCGTTTATACCGGTGTTCGCATCTTCAACATTTTGACTCATTACCTACTCTACTGCAAAGAGTAAACCACAACTACTTTTTCAGCATTAGGTTGGTGAACAGCATCCAAGCTGGGATTATATACATACATAATGGCCTCAGAGTAATAGCGACATATACAGGATGTAGGAACAATTGTCTAATGCAAGCGTTCAATTACTCCTAGCTGATCTACCAGTGTCAAAAGGTCAATACAAAAAAGAGTGAAATTGGGTAATAATAAATAGCTTCTGGTAAATCGATACCCAAAAAAAAAGCCTGATAATCAGTGTTTACTAATTATCAGGCCTTCGTAGCTTTCGCTTTTGTGATCCCTCTGGGACTCGAACCCAGGACCACTACATTAAAAGTGTAATGCTCTACCAACTGAGCTAAGGAATCATACTTCTTTCGCTATTGCGGCTGCAAATGTAGAATTACTTTTTACATATACACACCCTCTTTTAAAAAAAATTAAAAAACTTTCTCATAGGTGTAATGCACCTTCACTTTAGTCGCTTTCAGGCTATCAAATAAGGCATGCATTTTAGGGTTAAAGTCCCCTATCCAAGCCAACTCAGTGCTCTCTATGTGTGGATCTGCTCGCATCACCTCGTACATTTTTAATATCATGATACTATACACTCCTTTATTGTGATACTCTGGCACCACACCAAATATTATTCCTCGAATCTTATTTATTTTCACAGTCTTATACCGGTAATAAAACTTTAGTTTCCCTAGCCAATTCATATTACCATTCACATATTTGAAAAGCTGATTTAAATCTATCAAACTGAGATAAAAGCCTACGGGTCTATCTCCGTCGTACATAAACCACAATAGGTCTTCTCTGATGATGGGTTTCATTTCCTTAAAAAGGTCACGCACCCTAGCCTCAGTCATAGGAACAAAGTGTTCATGTGTAGACCACGCTTGATTGTAAATGCTGGTAAAGTCCCTAACGAATCTCTCCATATCGCTTAACTTAAAGTGCTCTGCACGAAGTTTAGACCGTTCTACTAACCTATCCGTAAATCGCTTATACTTCTGATAATCTATAGCCTCCGGTCTTGCTTCACTGGTAGTCTGCTCTATGATTTTCTTAAACCCATACCTTTCAAAAAGCTTCTGATAGTAGGGATAATTGTAATTTTCTTGGTAGGACGGATTTTTAAAACCCTCAACGAGTAATCCCCAATATTTATCTCTCTCTCCAAAATTAATAGGAGCCTCTACCCTATTGTATCCCTTTTCCTTTAACCAATCAATTGCCGTATCAAAAAGTAAATTCGCGACTGCCTGACTATCTATACTGTCAAAAAAACCTATTCCTACTTGATGAAGGTCCGTGCTATAAAACGCGGCAACTTTCCCTACCACTCTCTCTTCATCGAAAGCCAGCCATCGCTTTGCTTCACCACTGGAGAAGGCTGTATTAACTTTAGCATTAAAGATAGCGTCAATGTCTTGATCTATGTGCGATATATACTGCTCATCGGTAGCATATAAATCCCGCGGAAACAGATGAAAAGCCTTAATGTCATCAGCGGATATAACTTCTACGGTGGTTAACTGCATAATGTATCTATAGATTCTATTATCATGCGGTCTATCACTGCTGCTGGATCCTTACTAAATGTTCCATTTAGCCTATCTGCTAGCAAAGCATTGATGGATATAGCCTTAAAACCTAGCAAACTAGAAAGCCCATAGATGCCAGCAGTCTCCATTTCTATATTTCCTACTGTCCTACCACCATAAGAAAGCCCTAGGATGTCTTCTAATCCATACCTTGGAGCTATTTGTGCGTTACGAAACTGAGGCCCATAAAAGCCTTTAGCGGTGAGCGTCAAACTAGGAGCGTATTTTGCGAACTTCTTCTCTAAAAAAGCATCGCACTGTATCACAGGATAATTCTTTCCATCAAATACCACTGTGTCAAAACTATGGGTATAAAACTGAAATAAGTCCTCAAAAGAAATAGCCGCCTTGGAATAAACTATGCTATCCATTGGATGCTGGGCGGAGACCGTACCTGATGTACCCAAACGTACCACCTCTAAGCCTTTGAGTATTGGGTTCCTTTTCAAGGATTTAAGATCGTAATTAAGTAGGAAAGCCAACTCATTGAATACAACATCTACATTATCTGTTCCTATGCCTGTAGACAGTACGGTTATCTCCTTATTCCCTATTCTTCCTCCGCTCGTTTTAAATTCACGATTTTGAATGCTAAAGTATACTTCATCAAAATGTTGTGTGACGCTAGCCACCCGCTCCGGATCTCCCACTGTGATTACAGTTTCGCTTAAATGTTCAGGTCGTATTCCTAAGTGGTATACAGAACCGTCGTTATTAACGATAAGTTCACTATTTGTTAATTGGTTCACGATTAAAAGAATTTTATCTTTGCGGCAAGTTTATACAAATTTTATGACAGATATAAAAACACCTCAGGATCATATCATTTTAGTTCCTATTGATTTCTCAGACGCATCACTCAATGCAGTGTACTATGCAGTAGAAATGGCGGATCTTTTTGACAGTGAAATCACGTTACTGCATGTATTGAGTAACAGCACGCTAAAGTCACTCTTTACGAATGATAGTGAGATTGCCTTACTTCGAGACAAGGTGCGCACCAAGCTAGAGGATACCAAAAAAGAAATCCTAGAGAAGTGGCCAAATCAGCGCGTAAACACTTTAGTATCTGAAGGAAAACCGTACAAGGTTATAAACAGAATCGCCGAAGAAAATAAAACGGATACTATAGTAATGGGTACGAATGGTGCCAACGGAATGGAGCAGTTTACTGGTAGTACCACGACACGAGTATTAAAAAGCTCTCAAATTCCAGTGATAGCTGTTAAGCATAAACAAACTAACCCGAAATTTGAAAAAATTGTAATACCTATTGACCTTACCAAAACAAGTCGTCAGAAAATAGACTGGGCAGTTAAGCTAGGAATGAAATACAATAGCACGATTCATATCATCATGGAGTTAGACAACGATGAGTTAGCTATGAAGAAAATAAAAGCTAATCTAGTCCAAGCTGAGGGAATATTTAAAAAACACGGTGTTAAATATGAATCTAGGTTATTGGATGATAGAAAATACCCAGATAATCTAGGTAAAGATACCATACAGTACGCTGAAGAAATAAATGCGGACTTGATAGTAATAATGACAAAGTCGGAGACAGCTAAGCTTTCTGAACTCTTTGTGGGATCTTATGCTGAGCAAATCGTAAATAGCTCTCAAAAGACTCCTGTTATGTGCATTAATCCTAAACCTACTGGTGCTATAAGTACTGGAGGATCAGGTTTTTATTAAGCAACAAAATCAACCTACTAAAATAGCCCAATTGAGAAATCAATTGGGCTATTTTTATTTCTATGTATTTGATTGTGGTAAATAACTTAACTCCAAATATTCACTTTACGCGGCCTAGCTTTTTCCACTACTAGATTCTTGCCGTGAAACTCTTTGTCATGCATCTCAGCAATAGCCTTATTGCCATCTTCTTCTTTCACAAACTCTACAAAACCAGTACCCGTAGGCTCTTTTGTCACCCTGTCGTATACCACTTTAGCATACTCAACTTCTCCATACTTTTCAAAAAGCATCTCTAAATAGTGTGCGTTGTAACTGGTCGGTAGATTTTTTACTACTAAATTCATTGATGCAAAAATATTGAAAGATTAGGGAAATGGGTAATCGATTGTCAAGAATAATTCACTGCACTGTCATACGTTCAAAACGTAATCGGATAGTTAGTCAAGGACCATTCCGTCTTTCATCTGAATGACTCTATCTGCCATAGCTGCTAGATCTTCGTTATGTGTCACTATTACAAAAGTCTGTCCTAACTCATCTCTAAGTTTAAAGAAAAGTTTATGAAGTTCTTCTGCATTTTCGGTATCTAAATTACCGCTGGGTTCATCTGCAAAGATTACTTTCGGATTATTCATAAGTGCTCTAGCTACCGCCACTCGCTGCTGCTCGCCACCTGAGAGTTCATTTGGCTTGTGCCCCATCCTGTCTTTTAACCCCAGCAGTTCTAGTAACTCACTCGCTCTTACTTCAGCTTCTTTCTTATTTTTACCAAGGATAAATGCTGGCATGCATACATTTTCTATAGCTGTAAACTCTGGTAATAAGTGATGAAATTGAAAGATAAAGCCAATGTTTTGGTTTCTAAAAGCAGCTAATTTATTAGACTTAAGGCTAGACACTTCAATACCATCATAGCTTACAGTACCACCTCTTGGCATATCCAGTGTACCTAGCAACTGAAGTAGTGTAGACTTACCTGCTCCGCTTGGTCCGGTTATAGAAACTACCTCTCCAGCAGCTATGCTTACATCTACTGATTTCAAAACGGTAAGGTCTCCGTAGTTTTTACTAAGTGATTTGCCTACTATCATATTATATGAAGAACAAATAACGGCTAATTATAGACGTAAAAAAAAACTACAATACTTCTTTGGTATTGTAGCTTTACTGAACTCGTTTATAGATTTTCTAAGCGCTTATAAACCGTAAGAACTCTGATCGTGTAGATTCATTTAAAAACTCACCACTAAGTGATGAGGTGATGGTGCTAGAAGTTACATCTTCTACCCCACGACATTCAACACACATATGGCGCGCATCTATAGCTACAGCCACATCCTCTATACCAAGTGTAGATTTTAGCGCTTCAGCTATTTGCTTGGTTAAGCGTTCTTGAACCTGTGGACGTTTAGCATAATATTTTACCATACGATGGATCTTACTTAACCCAATCACCTTGCCATTAGCCATATATGCCACATGTGCCTTACCGATAATAGGAACGAAATGGTGCTCACACATGCTGTATAGCGAAATATTCTTCTCTACAAGCATTTGGCTATACCCATATTTGTTTTCGAACAGCGTTACTGAAGGCTTATTCGCTGGATTCAGTCCACTAAATATCTCTTTCACGTACATCTTAGCTACACGTTTGGGAGTTTGGCTAAGGCTATCATCAGTGAGATCCAGACCAAGCGTTTGCATTATTGCGGTAAAGTGTTCTTGTATTTTAGCTATTTTCTCCTCATCATTCATTGCGAATGCATCTGGACGCATCGGTGTTTCTAAGGCCGAGTTAAACAGCTGGGCTTCATGTTTTGTATTTTTAGTTTCCGGCATATTCTATAAAGTTGCGGTCAGTTTCGTATAACGTTAAGTATAAGTCTAATTTTTTATCCAATTTCTTTCTGATGCGGTGCCATGCCACATAAGCAATATTTTCTGCAGTTGGAATCAACTCCTTAAAGTCATCTACGTCCAAATTAAGGTTTTTGTGATCAAATCGCATGGTCACTTCATCCCTGACAATATCTTTAAGCACTTTAAGGTCCAGTAAATATCCTGATTCAGGGTCTACTTCTCCCGTAACTTTAACAAGTAACTTGTAATTGTGTCCATGGTAATTTTTGTTGTTACAAAGTCCATAGAACTCTTCATTTCGTTCATCTGTCCAATTTGGATTATGAAGACGGTGTGCTGCATTGAATCGTTCGACTCTTGTGGCGGATGCTATCATCGGTAGTACAAACATCTACTTTTCAAATTTTGTTTGATGATTTTTCTGATATACTTAAAATTCTTTGAAAATTACTCCGATTATAAGACTATGAGCATTAGTTATAACAACGTAATTCATTCTTTTTCAATGAATTATCTTTTTGTTTAAAGATTATTGCAAAAAGATGAACAAAATAAGCTGTATAAACATCTAGTTGTTGTAGATTTGAAGTATTAAATTAAACAAAACATGAAAAACGAACTGACTTTTGAGCAACACATGCAATCGTTTCAACCCATATTAAGAAACTACGCATTACAACTGACTCAAAATATGGAAGACGCCAATGACTTGGTCCAAGAGACATTCCTTAAGGCGATGACATATTCATCTAAATTTAAGAAAGGAACGAATCTTAAAGGCTGGTTATTTACCATCATGAGAAACAGTTTCATTAATAACTATAGACGTATTACTAAACGTAACACATTTATGGATACCCAAGAGGAACAGTTTATAATAGACAGTGCAAAAGGGTTTAATACCTTCAATGATGGAGAATCTAAATTCATACGTCAGGACCTTGCTAATGCTATAGATAAGTTACCGGATGATTTACGGATTACTTTTGAGATGAATACCTTGGGATATAAATACCATGAAATTGCAGAAAAAATTGGCATTCCCATAGGCACCGTAAAAACAAGAATATTTGTTGCAAGACGAAAACTTAGAACTCACTTGTCAGAGTATGAACAC
>DNHN01000228.1 GCA_003485825.1 Bacteroidota bacterium
ATACTCAGGAAGCATAATACCATCTTCCATACGTACTTGACGTGTGCCACCTCGTTTTACTCTGTAGTCTTTCATTTGATGCTTACCTAGGGTAAGACCATCACTTTGACCAACATAGTAAGCGTCTGTGTTAAAGTTAGCCTCATTCATCTGATCAGGATCTGGTTCTAAGATACCTTCTCTTATCAAAATCATTTCATTCACTCTATCGCTTCTCCAAGCTGCATATGCTGTAGCTTGTTGCCAGTTCACTCCTACTACAGGGTAATCCTGGTAAGCTGGATGGCGGTAGTAATAGTCTACATAAGGCTCATTGTATGCTAGTCTATCTCTCCACACATTTGTATCCGGTAGTGCATTGATGCCTACTTCAGGATAATCTACATATACACGCTTTAGCCAAAACACATATTCACGGTAATGACTATTAGTAACTTCCGTCTCATCCATATAAAATGAAGGTACAGAAACTTTACGCTCTACGTTATTGTGCTCATAGGTTACGTCCTGCTCTGAAGAACCCATTGTGAAAGCACCACCATGAACCAATACAAGACCTGGACCAGTTTCTTGACCCGCATACTCGTGCTTTTCAAAACCTCCCCACTTAGAATCATTGTAATTCCAACCGGTGCTTGAAGATTTCTCTTTTTTACAAGCTACTGATGACATCACTGTCAATGCAAGTAAGCTTATTGTGAATTTATTTAACTTCATATAATTTAAAACCTTTACTTATAACTCTACCTAACCTTCAAATATTGTGCAATTATACATTTTTTTGAGTCAGATTAAAAATCTGGACAACTGATCTTACGGTACTTTCTACTGGGTTTACGAGCACACCACTCTATACCTGCGGATATCTCATGCGAGCCTGGAGCAGCTGATCGAGCACCACTTACAGTGAGATCGAAACTGTACCCAAATTTGAACTTATCCTTACGGAAACCTACCAACGCCATAAGTGCATCTGAGTTACCGTATTCACCAAATGTCTGTCTAAACCACAACCCAGTAACCAAAGGACCTTTGTTGTAATAGAAACCAATATTCATTTGCGTAAATTGATTCTGAAGCATAAACAACACGTTAGGAGATATCGTAGATTCTGGATTTTTACGCCCATCCAATGGTATCACCAATCCACCATGAGCAGTATACCTTCTTGGTATTATACCCACAGGATTGTTAAAAAACGACTGATTAGGCTCTATAAGATTATGAACCGCTATCCCAGCATAAAATCGCTCTGAATAACCCAATACACCTGTAGCGAAATTTGCATACCCTTTAGAATCACCAACGAATGGCTCAGCAGTGGGGTTTATAAAGCCTGCACTAGGGTCTATCTGATCTTCAAAACGGAGACGCTGCCAATCTATGCTGCGCTGACCGTATTGACCTTCTATTCCAAAACGCATCGTAAATTTACGCGTAACGGGAAGTTGGAAGGAGTATCCTGCCGAAACGGAGGTAGACCTCAGTAGACCTTCACCTGCTCTATCATCTAAAAGAAGCAACGAAATACCTCCGCCAATCTTATCAAAGTGTTGATCATAACTTGCACTAGAGGTAATAAATGTACCTGGAAGTGATGGCCATTGATTTCTATAATTTAACACTACTCTACCGCCTCCATTACATGTACCCGTACCCGCCATTGCAGGATTGGTGTATATTGGAGCTGCGTAAAATTGTGTGAATTCAGGGTCTTGAGCTTGTACATTAGTACACGCCAAGAGTCCCATCGTTAATAAAATAGCAGCTTGTAATTTTTTCATTCTACTTGTCTTGTAATTCACAAAGATATAACATTTATAAAACTACGCTCAGAAAATCTAATTATTGTGTCAGATTTGTTTTTTAATAGCAAATACACAATAATTAATGCCGTAATATTGTTAGATTATCAACAGATTAAGAATAAGTATATTTTACCGAATGAAAATCACCTTATCCAGACACCTAATTCCATTGTTATTACTTGTAGCGTCCAACTTGTGTGCTTACGCTCAAAACAATGCAATTACACTACAATGGAAGATCAATGAAAACCCAACAATAAAACCGGAAAACACCCTGCATGAAGTACTAAATGTGGCGATGTGCGAGGAATGTGCCGCCAAAACAACAGAGGACAACCTGTATAAGATTCCTTATTATACCAGAAAAATAGCCGCAGAATTCATAGACATAGACCAAGTCCGTCTGAAGGATATAAAAACACAGTCTTCCACATCTCAGAAGCTTCACCCCTACCTATCCACAGATTTTGAGATAAACACATCCGAATCAGTACAACAAGGTAAGCGGTACATATATATTCAGGTAATTCCAGTACGTAAAAATGGAAATACACTAGAATATTTAACCAGTTTTACTCTTGATGTGCAGACTAGAGCATATGCCAGAACAACTGCGAATCTCAAAAAGAAAAAAGATCAAACGTACAATTCAGTACTTGAAAGTGGCAACTTCTATAAGCTGGCTATAGGCAGTGATGGAGTCTATAAAATAGATAAGTCATTTCTAGTTGGCAGCGGTGCAGACCTTAGTACTCTGAGAATGTCGAAATTTAAGCTCTACGGCAATGGTGGACATATGTTACCTGAGGTAATCGCTCAGCAACGCTACGATGACCTGCAAGAAAATGCCATATATGCAGTAGACAATAATGGCAATGATATCATGGATGATGACGATTACTTCCTATGGTACGGCACTGGTCCCACGAAGTTTAATTATGTAAAATCAACCCAATCGTATGATGCCATAGGGCATGATTTCGATATAGGAGCCTACTACTTCATCACTTGGGATTCTCCTACCAATGGAAAACGAATGACTACCTCTCCTGCGAATGATGGACTAAACACTGATGCCATTATTACTACCTACGAGCACATCGTCTATCATGAGAGTAATGAACAAAACCACATACAATCTGGAAGAAAATGGTGGGGTGATATGATGCAAATCACGACGTTCAAGAATTTCAATTACAACATTTCTAATGTAGCTACTAGTGAAAAAGTAGGTGTACGGTCTATAGTCACTGCCAGAACTCTTCGGGGTTTCACCGCAGGAATGACGCTAAGACTAGGAGACTCTCTGATCCGCAGCATAACTTTTAATACGGTAGATGGCAGCTATGACGAGAGATATGCTGATCGTCCTACGACCATGACCAAAAACGTAGGTGTCCAAGATGGGAATCTAACTCTTGCTTATGATTTCAGCAAGACACTGAATGAAGCTGCTGCTTGGATAGACTACCACGTGCTCACTGTGCCACGTAAACTAATCGATAATGGAGAGCAGCAAATTATTCGAATTAATAGAAAGACGGAAATCGGTAACCTGCAATACAATATAGAACAACTTAATGCTCAGAGTTTCATCTGGAATATCACGGACCACATCAATGTCAGCAGACAAGCGACTTATTCCAACGGTACCTTCAGCTCATTCAAAGTAGCTAATGTAGCGACAGATATGAAGCCTAGATTTATCCTTGCTTCTGCTAATAATGCTAAGATTCCTGGTTTCATTGGAAAAATAAAAAACCAAAACCTACACGCTATCAAGGACATAGATTACCTCATGGTGACCAGTCCAGAGCTTGAGGAGCAGACCAATAGACTGGCAGATTTTCACAGAGCAAATGGGTTAGTGGTGCAGGTGGTCATTACCCCAGAAGTATTCAACGAGTTTTCTAGTGGGTCTCAAGATGTGACTGCTATACGAGATCTGAGTAAGCTCATCTACGATAGGGGAATGCTACCTGGTGCAGAACGTACCTTCAAACATATTCTTTTGTTTGGTGATGCCAGCTATGATTATAAAAATGTGGAAGAAAACAACACCAACATAGTTCCCATTTATCAGAGTTATGAGAGTAATGAACCCACTAGATCGTATTGTTCAGATGACTACTATGCTATTTTAGATGATTCAGAAGGTTATTGGGGAATCACCTCAGCAGATGAAGGCCTTGACCTAAACGTAGGAAGACTACCCGCCAGTAATGCCGCTGAAGCTAAAATAATGGTAGATAAAATTATTCACTACCACAGTGAGTCTAGTCGTGGAAACTGGATGCAGACCATCACTTTTGTGGCTGATGACGAAAACTATAATCAACACGTAGGTCCATCTGAAAATATGACTGCAGGTATAAGTCTTCAGAGCCCTGAGTACAACATCAATAAAATTTGGATGGATGCTTATGAGCAAGTATCATTTGGCAGTGGGAATAAGTACCCGAAAGTAAATGTAGATATCACCAAAGTAATAGGCTCCCAAGGAACCCTGATCTTTAATTATGTGGGGCATGGTGGAGAAAATGGAATGGCGCACGAAAGAGTAGTGACTAGACCAGAGATAGCTAGCTGGAGTAATTACGATAAACTCTCTTTCTACATCACTGCCAGCTGCGAGTTAGCTAAAATAGACAATCTAGATATTGAGTCTCCAGGAGAGCTAATGCTACTAAACCCTAACGGAGGTGCTATAGGCTTACTCGCAACTACTAGAGTAGTTTTTATAGGAGCCAATACAGAGCTTAATACACTCCTAGTGAATAACAATCTCCTAAGACAGGCAAATGGTCAGCTTCCTGCACTTGGAGAAGCTTATGCTAAAATGAGAAACGACGATGGAAATGAAGAAGTAAACAAACGCTGCTTCATCCTGCTTGCAGACCCCGCTATGAGGCTCCTTAGTCCGTCAGAAAAAGTAGTTACTACATTTATAAATGATGTACCTATAGGCCTATTCACTGACACCAGTAGCTCACAGTATGATACACTTAAGGCATTAGACCTTGTCACTATAGAAGGAGAAATACGAGATCAGAATAATGTGTTGCTTTCAGATTTTAATGGCACAGTATATCCTACCTTCTATGACAAACCGGGCAAGTACAAGACACTAGTAAATGATCCTCAAAGCTTGCCTCTTGAATTTGAAGAGCAAAATAGAGTTATCTATAAAGGAGCTATAACTGCTACCAATGGCAAATTTAAATTCCAATTTGTAGTTCCCAAGGACATTGCATACAATGTAGCTCCGGGGAAACTATCCTACTATGCCAAAGATGGACTGATGCATGGTGGTGGAGCAGAGATTAGTTATCCTGTAGGTGGCACCTCTGATAATGTGATAGATGACACTAAATTTGACCAACTCGAACTCTTTATAGACGATGAAAGCTGGGTCTTTGGAGGAGGTACAGACCGTACTCCTTTACTCTTAGCTAAGCTATTAGACAGCAGTGGTATTAATACCATAGGTAGTGGTATAGGTCGAGAAATGGTGGCTACTTTAGATGCAGGTACAGATGCGGAGCGAATCATCATTGTAAACGACTATTTTAAACCTGAGCTGAATAGCTATCAGGCCGGCAGCGTAGAGTATCCCTTTGAAGAACTTCCACCTGGTAGGCATACACTAAGCTTAAAGGTTTGGGATGTATATAATAACAGTAAGGATGCCTATACAGAATTTGAGGTAGCAGAGAATAAAGAAATTCAACTTTCCAATGTCCTCAACTATCCAAATCCGTTTAGTTCCAATACGGCATTTCACTTTGACCACAATAAAGCAGGACAGTACCTGACCGCGAACCTGATCATAGCTACCGTCTCTGGTAAAGTAATAAAAAGCATAACGCAAGACATCCCAAATGCACCTGCACACTCCTCAGACATACTGTGGGATGCCAAGGATGACTATGGAGACCGTATAGGAAGAGGAGTCTATATTTATACGTTAAAAGTACGCGCTGAAGATGGCTCCACTTTTAGTAAAACAGAAAAATTGTACATCGTAAACTAATAAAAAATTAATGATACATTTGCCAAAAATTAAGACAAAATTGAAATCGTATATTTTTATTTTCACCGCAGTATTACTCGCATTTAGCAGTTCAGCACAGGTGATTAACACCAATAAAGACTTATTAGGTCAGCGAAACGTAATCACTACTGCTGCTCCATTTCTACTTATATCTCCAGATTCTAGATCTGCTGCTATGGGAGACTTGGGAGTAGCGACTTCAGCAGATGCCAACTCCATACACTGGAACCCGTCTAAGCTAGCCTTTATAGACGGAGACGCAGGAATAGCTATCTCCGCAGCACCTTGGCTACGTCAACTTGTGCCAGACATCTGGTTTTACTACATGAGTGGCTATAAAAAAATTGACGATAAGAGCACGGTAGCTATGTCACTTCGCTACTTTACTTTAGGAGATATTCAGTTTACAGACCAGGTAGGAAATCCTACAGGAAATTATGAGCCTAAAGAATTCTCTTTGGATGGAGCCTATGCCCGTAAGCTATCGAAAAACCTGTCACTCGGTATCGCACTGAGATTTGTATTTTCCGACCTTGCTAGAGGCCAAGTAGGAACTAGTGGATCAGAGATAAAAGCCGGTACTGCAGGTGCTGGAGATATCTCGATGACCTACATGAATGACATCAAAATCGGAGAAAAAGATTTTGACTTTACCATCGGAGGAAATATCAGTAATATAGGCAACAAGATAACCTATACTACAGAAGCGAATAGAGATTTTATTCCTGTTAACTTACGATTGGGTACGTTTTGGAAAACACAGTTAGACGAATACAATGAGATAGGTTTTGGAGTAGACTTCAACAAACTATTGGTACCTACTCCACAGTACATTTATGTGCAAACAAATGACGGTACGCAAGATTCTATATACCCTGACGGTAGCAGAGTAATACAAGATAAAATTATAGATGACGGACCACTAATTCAAGGAATGCTTTCTTCTTTCGGTGATGCCCCTGGAGGTTTTGGTGAAGAATTAAGAGAATTCACTGTTTCTGTGGGTGCAGAGTACTGGTATGCTAAGCAGTTTGCTCTAAGGGCAGGATACTTCCACGAAGCAGAAACCAAAGGTGCAAGAAGATATGCTACATTCGGTGTGGGACTTAAATATAAAGTCTTCCAAATAGATGCAGCTTACTTACAACCCTTCACACAACGTCACCCATTACAGAATACAATTAGATTCAGTCTACTGTTTGATATAGACGCATTTAAAGATCAGAAATAAAAGGAACAAAAGTTTCGAATGAAAGGCTTGCTTTGTATGTACAGAGCAAGCCTTTTTTTTATGGAAATCTATGGCCCAAAAAAATAGGTAAACTCAGGTTATAGATAGGGATTAGACACCCTCTCCTGCCCTACAGTGGTAAGAGGTCCATGTCCAGAGTATACGATTACCTCATCGGGCATAGTAAGTAGCTGACTCCTGATACTGCTCAACAGTGTATCCATATCTCCACCTGGCAAATCTGTGCGGCCTATACTCCCTTGAAAAAGAACATCCCCAGCGATCACATAATTCTCTGCAGAGTTATAAAAGCATACACTGCCTGGTGAATGCCCGGGGGCAAATCTTATCTCAAACGTAACGTCACCAAAACGAAATGAACTCTCTGCAGCCAGTCCTACTTCAGGTGCTACTAATTTATCCATCTGCAAGCCGTATTGCATAGCCACTGCTTGTGCACTATCATAAACTACCTTATCCTTCGCATTCACTTCTGGAGTAAGTCCATACTGAGAGTGAAACCAATTCACACCGAACACGTGATCTAAATGTGCGTGAGTTAAAATAAGTCGCACTGGGGTAAGCTTTTGAGAATTGAGATACTCAAACATACGAGCGTTTTCTTGCGCATCATACATTCCGGGATCTATGACTATGGTATTACCATCTTCATCGGAAATAAGATAGGTATTCTCTCCAAAAGGGCCAAAAGTAAGCTGATGTACGTGTGTCATATATAGTGTGATTGTAAGTCATATACTCTCGAAGCATCTAGCTTAAGAGCAGTAAAAATAAATATCCCAAAGGCTAAAATAGAAGATCCTCCATACGAAATAAGTGGCAGAGGAATTCCAATTACAGGCATAAGCCCTATGGTCATCCCAACATTGACCATCAAGTGAAAAAAGATGATACTCGCTAGGCTATAAATAAAAATTCGTTTAAACTTCTTCTTCGCTCTTCCTGCCAAGTGAAACAACCTCAGCACCAAGAGTACAAAAAGTAGAATAGTGATAGAGCTAAGCACCCAGCCCCCTTCTTCACCAATCGTACAAAAAATAAAATCCGTTTCCTGTTCAGGTATAAAGTCTCCTTTTGTATGGGAGCCATTCAAAAATCCTTTTCCGGAAAAACCTCCCGATCCAATCGCTATCTTACTCTGGTTTACATTGTACCCCGCTCCTTGATTATCTTCTATCAGATTCAGGGTAACCTGAATACGTTTTTGCTGATGGCTCTGTAGCACATTATCAAAGAGGAATTGTACGCTCAAGCTAAAAAGAATGACCACGGCGGCTATAGCTATGCTCGGTAGTAGTACTTTTTTGTTGGTATACGTAAATGCATAGAAAACTAGTAAACACAACACTGTGCCTATGCTAAATGCCAACGAGCCAAAAACCAAAGTCAACACAAATATTACAATAGCTGCGATACCCAAAACTAAGATATTTGGAGTCAGTCCTTCTCTATAAAAAACAATAAAGAAACTCAAAAATACGAGGGCAGATCCGGTATCTCCTTGGAGTACAATAAGCCCCATGGGAATGAGTACAATAGCCGCTATCTTGAGTATATCTGCTTTCTTTTCCCAAGAAAATCCAATGGTACTCAGTATAGACGAAATAGCGAAGGCTGTGCCATATTTAGCAAACTCGGAGGGCTGCAAACTAAAAGAGCCTATTCGAATCCAGGATCTTGCTCCATTGATATCTGCTCCAATAAACAATACTGCCACAAGTAACAGCATGAGCGCTATATATATGTACATACTAAAGGCTTCGAAGAACTGTGCGTTTAATATAAATATAATAATGCCTAAAAAGACAGAAACGCCAAACCACATAATCTGCTTACCACTTCTTCCTTCTAGGAGTGTGAATGCTCCTGCTTCTGAGGTAGCAGAATATACACTAGCTATACCTATGCAAGTGATAGCCACAAACAGAAAGAGTGCTATGAAGTCTATTCTTGATTTAGTTTCCATAAATAGCGGTATCTCTAAGTGCTCTTAACTTTAATGGAATAAGATTCGAATTTTTCATCTTATCTACAAGGTATTGCCTAGAGCTTCCTTCTACACTATCTGGCTGTAAATAGTGTTCTATAAGAAGATGGGCTATAGGTGCTGCCCACGTAGAGCCATATCCTGCTTCTTCTACCACTACGGCGATCGCTATTTTTGGATTTTCAAGCGGTGAAAAGGCTATGTACGCAGAGTGATTCTTCCCATGTGGATTTTGTACGGTACCTGTCTTGCCGGCTATATCTAGTCCAGCTATAGCGATATGAGCAGCTGTTCCCGAAAGTGTCACCTCGTGCATACCTTCAATCACGGGTTCAAAATGAGTCGGAGATATTTTGGTATAATTCTTCATTAGATACTTTTCAGGTATCTTATCTATTCCTTCTATCTGTCTTACTACGTGAGGAGTAAAATAATATCCTCTATTTGCTATTACTGAAGCCACATTGGCCATCTGCATAGGAGTTAGACCTAGCTCTCCTTGACCAAAGGATAATGATATAATGTTTGCATAGCTCCATCGTCCTTCTCCGTGCATTTTGTCATAAAAAGAAGCATCCATAAGCCAACCTTTAATCTCACCAGATACGTCTATTCCTAGCTCCTTTCCTATCCCAAAACTCTTTAGGTATTCTCTCCAGCTATTGTACGCTTCTTCAGTATTGGCATACTTGTCAGACTGCATCATATTTTTAAAAGTATTGCAGTAATACGTATTACAACTGCTTGCAATGCTTCGCTGCAGACTCGTGCTAAAGGTATGACCATGGCATTTTATGATTCGTCTTCCTAACCTATAATACCCAGGACAGCCAAAGTGTGTATGCTCGTTTATCGCTTCATCTTGTAACCCGATAAGAGCCATTATTGGCTTAAAAGTAGATCCTGGAGGATAGGGAGCAGATACCGCTCTATTGAATATTGGCTTGGTAGGATCCTTTATTGCTCCAGCGTAATAATTACCTCTGTTTTGAATATTGAAGTTTGATGGATTATAAAATGGACTAGAAATAAGAGCTAGAATCTCTCCAGTCTTAGGATCAATAGCCACTACACTTCCCATTTTATTATTGAGCAACATCTCACCGTACTGCTGTAGATCTATATCTAAACTCAGTTTTAGGTTATTCCCATCTATGGCTGGTACATCCAATTTTCCTTTTTTGTACGGGCCCTTATTCACACCGAACTTATCTACATAGAAATATTGTTCTCCTTTTATTCCTCTGAGATAATCTTCATAAAACTTCTCTACTCCTTTCTTGCCTACAAAATCCCCTTGTTCGTAAAACTCATCGGACTGCAACTCTAAATCTAGTTTATTGACCTCTCCAAGATAGCCTAGAACGTGAGAAGAACTATTAAACTTATAATTACGGTCTTGTCGTATTTCAAAGAAAAAGCCTTTAAACTCGTATAGTCGCTCTTGCACTCTAGCAAAAACCAAATTGCTAATATTTTTTTTAAATACCGATTTGCCTCGGTACGATTTACTCTTGGCTTTTGCTAAGCGCTTATCAAATTCAGGTTTATCAATTTCCAATAAGGCACATAGCCCAAGTGTATCTATGCCTTTGAGCTTTATAGGAACCGACAGCATCAAATCATAAACAGGATCATTATACACAATGAGTTTATCATTCCTATCAAAAATAAGTCCTCGCTGAGGATAGATAGTCTGCTTACGTAAGGAAATTTTCTCTGCTATAATCGCATACTTATCATCTATCACCTGAATCTGAAGAAGCCTCATGATATATAACAAACCTATGAGTACTACTACCGCATATATGTATAATGAACGGTGCTGATACATGCTAGGTACGCTTGGTAATAGAGAACTGAATAATAGCGATAATTGTGAGTGAAAGCAGTGAACTAGCTAATACGGTCACACTGTAAGTAGGCCAGTGAATAGCACCAATACCCCCAATGAAAAATAGATACAAGTGATAAAAGAACACCAAGATCGCAGTGGTATAGGCAAAGTTTGCAAGTCCCGCTGAACCTATAGTGTAAGCAAGTCTGTTAGCCACTTGCTGCTTGAGGTCTTGTGTATTGAGCAACCCCATTCTAAAAACAATAAGCCAGAGGCATGCTGAGGTATGTATGCCTGGTGTAGCAGTAAAAAAATCTACTATTAATCCCAATCCAGCTGCAATAAAAACCTGATTTAACCGACTGATATGCAGCGGCAGAGTAATCAATAAAAGAACAAACGCTTGGGGGACTAGGTACATAGATAAATCTAAATGATTAAGCACTAAAAGCTGAAGAGCTAAAATCAATATCCAGTATGTGATACGTTTAGTCATTCTCTGTAATTAATGCTTCCATCTCCTCTATATCTCTATTGATAATGACAAAAACATACTCCAAACTTCTAAAGTTAGTCGCAGTTTGTATCTCAGTTTCATAATACTGACTCTTCGGTTTTTTATTCAACTTTGTGATTTTACCCAAGGATATACCTGCAGGAAAAAGCATAGACGATTTACCTGTTTTCACTTCATCGCCTATTTTGAGTTTTTCCAGTTTATTAATACCAGAAATACGCATTTTATTAGGCGCCTCATTGGTCCAAAGCAATTTGGTGTAGTAGTCCATCCCGTTGATATTGGGTATTACGGTCATATTGGTATTGAGTAGCGACATTACGGTACTATAATTTGCCGTAGACTGAAGTACTAATCCCGCAAGCCCTTCTGAAGAGATGACTCCCATATTTTTCTGTATTCCGTGATTTTTCCCTTTGTTTATCACAAACACATTATTTGCCTTAAACGTAGTGTTATAAACCACCTGAGCTGGGACTGCATCATACAATGGTCTTCTAGAAGTATCCTTCAATGTAATAGTATCTCCGGCTACTAGGAGTGTTCCAATTGTAGAGTTTTGAAATTGAGTAGCAATCTGATCTTGAAGCAGTTCATTTTGATATTTGAGGTCAAAATAAGCATTCACATCCGAAGATATTTTATTCCCACCAGCTGTAACAGCAGTGGCTGCTTGTGTAAAAGAAGCCTGCTGAAAGGGATTTAAACTAAAAATTAGAAAGCCACAAATAACTTGCAGTAGTGCAAACACTATCAGGTGTAATCTTTGCTCTATAAATGCAAGTAACTGCTGCATTAAGAGTTAATGAAGATCGTTTTATAGCTTTTTAGGTTTTTAAGAGCAACTGCGGTACCACGCACTACTGCTCTTAGTGGATCCTCCGCTACGTATACTGGAAGCTTTGTTTTACTGGATATACGTCTATCCAATCCTCTAAGTAGAGCACCTCCTCCGGTAAGATAAAGTCCTGTCTGATAAATATCCGCAGATAATTCTGGCGGAGTAAGCTCGAGTGCCTTCATCACAGCTTCCTCTATTTTGGAAATAGACTTATCTAGGGCTAATGCTATCTCAGAGTAAGATACCATGATTTGCTTCGGTATACCTGTCATAAGATCTCGGCCATTTACCGGATAATCTTCTGGTGGATTTTCTAGCTCAGGAAGGGCAGCCCCTACCTCTACTTTAATATATTCTGCGGTACGCTCCCCTATCATTAGGTTATGCTGTCTACGCATGTATTCTATGATATCATTGGTAAAGTCATCTCCTGCTACGCGGATAGACTCATCAGACACTATAC
>DNHN01000140.1 GCA_003485825.1 Bacteroidota bacterium
GTAAAACACTAACTAAATCAACGTAATGATACGCCCGATTAACTTAGTTTACTCGGGCTTTTTTTATGGATGATAATCTCTGCTACAATGAGAATTACTACCCATCCAATGGCAATCCTAAGCATTTTTATACAATATATTTTTGGTTTTTCTTAGCTACCAAAAGAATTTATGCCTTCGTATTAACGGCCACTTTTCCCGTTAAATAATAAATACAAACTCCATCGAACTCGTCGAACAAGTAACTACAAAAAAAGTTTACTTATAGTGTTTTTTACTATAACGATGTATATTCGTTTTTCTAATCTTTTAATATATGGTTAAAAAAATACTAAATCTTATCCTATTTCTAGGACTGTCGTTTTTATCCGTTGCGCAAACCACCACAGTCACCGGAACAGTGAAAGACACTACTGGTCAGACAGTTATAGGAGCTGCTGTAGTTGTAAAAGGTACAAACAACGGTAAAATTACTAATGAAAACGGAGCTTTTTCGTTAAACATACAAGATCCAAAAACAGCCATACTACAAGTCAGTTATTCCGGTTATAAAACAAACGAAGTGGCCGTAAACGGGGGTAAAAATATCGAAATTGTACTTCGAGAAAACTCACTTGGGCTATCTGAAGTTATGGTAGTAGGTTATGGCACCTCTACTAAAAAAGAATTTACGGGGGCAAACTCAAAAGTAGATGGAGAAGATTTACAAAAATTAAATATCCCACGATTTGACCAAGCACTTCAGGGTCAAGTATCTGGTGTAAACATAAGCACCAATTCCGGATCTCCTGGCGGTGGTGCTAGTATAAGAATTCGAGGTTTATCAACTTTTGGAGATAATGACCCACTGATATTAGTGGATGGTGTTGTTTTTGACGCAGCTGGTCTAAATTCATTGAATCCGGACGACATTGCCTCTGTAAACGTATTAAAAGATGCTACCGCAGGTATATATGGAGTGCGAGCTGCCAACGGAGTAATCTTAATAGAAACCAAGAAAGGTAAAAGAAATTCGAAGCCTTCTATTTCCATATCTAGCTATTTTGGAGTTCAAAGTACCTCAAGAAAACTTGACCTTCTAAACGCAACAGAATATGCAACCCTAAAAAATGAAATGTTTGCTAATGGCGGTGATGACGTACCCTTTAGTAATGTAAATCTTCTTGGTGAAGGAACAGATTGGCAAGCGGAGGTTTTTCAAAATGCACCCATACAAAGCCACAACATAACCATAAGTGGAGGAAGTGAAAAAACGACATACTCAATTGGAGGTAGTTACTTCACACAAGATGGTATTGTAGGTTTAGATAAGTCAAACTTTACTAGAATGAATGCGAGGGTGAATTTAAGCACACAGATGAGTGATAAATTAAGACTTACGAGTGTTTTCTTGTACACCAAAGAACAACGCTCTACTTTAAGAGAAAATCAGATCGGTTCTGTTTTGTACAACACCGTAAATGCTTTTCCAACAGATTCTGTGAGAACCAGTGATGGACGGTACTCCTATTTAGAAGAAGTCTCCGACATTATTAATCCAATAGCCCAAATGGAAAACACCTTTAATGAAGCAAACGTTAATAAGTTTGTAGGTAAAGAGGAACTGGCCTACGATATCACGGATAATTTAACGTTTACCAATAGGCTAAGTTACAATTATG
This sequence comes from Bacteroidota bacterium, assembly GCA_003485825.1. GTDB lineage: Bacteria > Bacteroidota > Bacteroidia > NS11-12g > UBA9320 > UBA9320. The sequence continues at coordinate 1,662 of DNHN01000140.1, forward strand.
CTATAGTTGACGATAAAGTTTTCAGCCCATTGGTTTGGTATGGTCCTGGAAAAGCGCCTAACACTGCATTAAATGAGGACTTAGATCCAACATCGGTTGAAATAGCTCCAGGTACATCTGTTGATCGAGGTGCTAGTGTTTACGAGCAAAGAGCTAGTTACAGTGATTTAAATTTTGAGAGTTTTCTAAACCACGAAGTGAGAATAAAATCACTACATAGAATAAAAACTACTGCCGGTTTATCCGTTTTTACAAGAAATGGTCAAGCCGTAAATGGTACAGCCTATAACATTCCGAATAATGACCTGGAATTTGCTGATATTTCTGCGAATTTAGCTCCTGGAGGTTACCTAAATAATACAGGTTCTTTCCAATTCCAAGAGCGTCTTCTTTCTACCTTTATAAGAGGTGAATACGGATATGGTAGCCGTTTTAACGGATCCTTTATTCTGAGAAGAGACGGGTCTTCAAAATTTGGACCTAACAATAGATATGGAATATTCCCAACCGTTTCAGGCTCTTGGGTAATATCAGAAGAGAAAAATTATGCTATAGACCGTATGAAATTTTTAAAACTGAGAGTTAGTTACGGTATTAGTGGGAATGATCAGATAGATAATTTTGCGTACAGAGGTCTTCTGAATGGTGAAGGACATTATGTCTTTGATGACATAATCACTCAAGGTGTTGCCATAGGTAGAGCATCTAATCCCGACTTGAAATGGGAAACCACTCGCCAGTTTAATATAGGAACGGATTTTACGTTCTTGCACAGTTTTGATGTCACTATGAACTATTTCATCAAAAACACAAGAGATCTTCTTTTTCAACCTGAGGTATCTGCTGTTCTTGGAACTTATGGTGCAGGAAGCTTCCCTCCTTTCATAAATGCAGGAGATGTTTCTAATAAAGGATTTGAATTAGAAGTGGGTTACAAAACTAAAAGTAGTAAAATCTGGAATCTATCCACTGGGCTCAATGCCACATTTATAAGAAATAAAGTAATCAAAACCCCTAAAGGTGTAGATTTTCTACCCGGAGCAAGTTTTGGAGTTGGTGGAGGAACGGCTACTAGATTTCAAGAAGGTTATGCCATTGGCTATTTTATAGGTTATGAAACAGATGGGATCTTCCAGTCTCAAGAAGAAATTGACAATTCCCCTGTCGTACAAGAAGGGGCTAAACCTGGAGACTTGAGATACAAAGACATCAATAACGACGGTAAAATAAGTTTTAGTGATGACTCTGACAAAACACAGATTGGTACGCCAATACCTAAAGTAACCCTAGGGTTCAATGTCAAGGTAGATTATAAAGGCATCGACTTATCAGGGAACCTATTTGCCTCCTTGGGCCAACAAATAGTCCGAAACTATGAAAGGCAGCAACCATACGCTAATCAACTGGCATACAATATCAATAGATGGACGGCAGATAATCCTTCTCAAGAGTACCATAGACTGACCACAGATTTAACTAGGAACACAGTATTCTCTGACTTCTATGTAGAAAACGGATCATTCCTGAGGCTCAGAAATCTTCAATTAGGGTATACTTTCAATCCATTACTGTTGAAAAAGGCTAAGATTCAATCAGCAAGAGTTTACATCTCTGCAAATAATCTATTGACTATTACTCAATATCAGGGTTTTGATCCAGACATTGGATCTTCAGGAGGTACTCTAGCTGCAGGAATAGACTACGGATTTTATCCGCAAGCGAGAACATTAATGACTGGATTATCAATTAAATTTTAATACGATGCGTAAAATAATAAATAAAACAATCGCAATAGCTTTACTCTGCAGTCTGCCATTAGCATACGGCTGCAAAGATTTTTTAGATATAGACCCACTCTACACACAAGATTCTGAAAACTTCTTTCAGACTCCAGTTGATTATGACCGAGCATTGATAGGTGCATATGACCTACTACAAGGCTCTTTTATAAACCTATGGATAGGAGAAATAGCCTCCGATAATGCGCTCGCAGGAGGTGAAGGTGTAACAGATACGGAAGGGTTGCACCAAATTGAAAACATGTCACATGACGCTGTAAACAATGAATTACGGAACGTATTTAGATGGAATTACGCAGGGGTGACTAGAGCTAACTTCCTTTTAGAAAATCAAAACAATATAGATTTTGAGGGTAAAGATGTAATCATCGCTGAAGCTAAATTTCTAAGGGCTTACTATTACTTTCAGTTGGTAAAGTACTTTGGGGATGTGCCACTACTTGTAGATAAACGAATAGGAGCCGAAGAAGTAACTAAAATTGATCGTACGCCAAAAAGTGAAGTATACAATCAGATTGAGTCTGATTTGAATGCTGCTGCTCAAGTATTGGACTGGACCCGACAGGTAAAAGGGAAAGTCACCAAAGGTGCAGCTCTTAGCCTACTTGGTAAAGTATATCTCTATCAAAATAAATTTGACCTGGCTAAAAACACGCTCGACCTTGTTATAAATGAAGGACCCTATGACCTAATCGATAATTTTAATAATTTATTTAAAGTTTCGAATGAGGGACATAAAGAAGTAGTTTTTGATATCCAGTTTTCTGGAGCAGAAGGCGGGTCATATGATTGTTTTATTTGCCTTGAGGGCAATGCAGCAGTTGGTTATCACGGAATAAAAAATTACAATGGCCCTGTGTATGGAGATGGGAACAGCTATAACTTACCCACTCAAGACTTATACGATGTTTTCGAAGATGATGACATACGAAGAGAGGCTACAATTTTAGATCTTGCAGATTTCATTTCGAAGCAGCCAAAACCTGATGAAATCGATTTTTTCCAAGCGGCAGGTCACACAGGATACTACAATCACAAGTACATCAAACGCAAAGGTGAGATAGGGTTACCTGATAATGATTTGACTAGTCCTTTAAATCTTATCGTGATTCGATTTTCTGACGTCCTTCTAATGGCGGCAGAAGCACACATGCGTTCAGTAACCAAGAATGAATCTCTTGCCCAAACCTATCTCAATAGGGTAAGAGATAGAGTAAAAATGCCAGAATTAAACAACGGCGGAGACCAACTCTTAGAAGATATTTGGGCCGAAAGAAGGTTAGAACTTTCAATGGAAGGCCAACGCTTCTTCGACTTAGTTAGAACAGGCAAAGCGGCCACAGAAATAACTGGATTCCAAACAGGAAAACACGAAGTATTTCCCATACCTCAAGTAGAAATAGACCTTGCAGGGGGGAACTGGACACAAAATAACAATTATTAATTTTAAATATAACACCATGAAAAAAACAACACTATTACTTCTTTCATTTGCAGTACTACTAGGAATATCTAGTTGCAAAAAAGAAAACGAACCAACGTTAGGCTCTGCTCCTACTGAAGCAGATGCAGCTTTCACCTATGCTCCTAGTGCTGACAATGTCAATATTATAGAGTATACAGCTACGAATGCCGGATTTACTTACAAATGGGATTTAGGGAACAATAGCCAAGCTGAGGGGGCTACCGTTCTAGGTGCTTATCCAACCAAAGGAACGTATACCGTTACCTTAACAGTATTTAATTCTGGAGGAAGTGCAAGTAGCTCGCAGCAAGTTGAGATTTTGGAAGATGATGCATCTCTTTTAAACAATCCAAAATATACCCTACTAACTGGAGGGATTTCAGGTCCAGGAAGTAAAACATGGGTAGTAGACTCTACAAGAGCAGCACACCTTGGAGTAGGTCCAGTAGGTGGTACTTGGTGGGAATGGTGGGATGCAGACCCACTAGCCAAAGCTAATTCTGGACTTTATAGCGATAGATACACTTTCCACCTCAGCGGATTCAAGTTTGATCAGGTAACTAATGGATCTATCTTCGTAAAAACAGGTTCTGAAACTCAATTCCCTGGAGCATATCAAAATGCAGATGATTATACCGCCCCTTTTGATGATCAACTTGGTGAAACTTGGACCCTTTCAGAAGGTGAAGAAGACACTACAATCAAGATATCTGGTAATGCTTTCATTGGTATGTATACAGGTGTTCGTGAGTATGAGATTTTCAGCTTGAAAGAAAACGAATTAATCTTAAGATATATCGACGCTGCTGATGCAACTACTGCTTGGTATATTAGACTTGTGCCAGAAGACTACCCAGTAGATGGTGGAGGAGGAACAAAAGAAAATACGAGTACCATCACGCTTCCAATAGATTTTGAAAGTGGCCTTGGAGATACCACGCAATGGGAAGCCTTCGGAGAAAACGTAATTGAGGTAATGGACAATCCATATTCTACTGGCATCAACACTAGCTCAAAAGTGCTTAAGGTTATTCACGGTAACGAAACTTGGTCAGGTATAGCCATTACCCTTAAAGACAAACTAGACTTTACAGGAACAACCAAAACACTTACACTAAAAGTATATGCTCCCGTAACTGGTGAGTTTAGAATGAAGATTGAAGATTTTGGAAATAAAGACAAGTTCATCGAAAAAGATGTGACGGTAACCAAGGCGAATGAATGGGAAGAAATAAGCATTGATTTCAGTGATGCCGAAGCAGGAGTTTACGATAAATTAGCCATCTTTCCTGGATGGAATGTCATCTCAAGTGAAACCTTCTATATAGACGATATTTCACAAAAATAATTTTTTCAGTTTTTTTTAATTATAAAATGGAGTACGGAGAAATTCGTACTCCATTTTTTTTGCTACACCGATCAAATCTCGCTATATAGTTGCTATCCGATGAATCTTGTTAGTACTTTAATCCTCTTCTAGAACTAGCAGAATATGCGAATGGCATCTATATGATAGCGTTTAGAATAAATGACTCTGTACTACGAAACAGAGTGGTAAAACACTAACTAAATCAACGTTATGATAAGCTCGAGTGATTTAGTTTGCTCGGGCTTTTATTTTTACCGAGAATTTAAGATATTCTCTTTGATTAGTATAAATATGCGAACCCGATGAGTCCCATTTTAAGACGAGAATACGACTATTTTGAAGTCAACCTCGCCACGTACTTCCCCAATACATCCAACTCTATGTTGGCAATATGGCCCACCTGCAAGGTGTGAAAGATAGTATGCTCGTAGGTGTAAGGGATAATGGCTACGCCGAATTTACGGTCTGTGATATGCGTTACCGTTAGGCTCGTTCCGTTGATTGTAATAGACCCTTTGTGTATGATGAGCTTTTCGGGTGCGTGTCCATTGATGTCGGCAAAATCTGCATCCAGCTCAAACTCATACTCCCAGCTCCCGTTCTTATCTACTACAGATAGTAGCGTTGCTTTCCCATCTACGTGACCTTGTACGATATGGCCATCGAGCCTGTCATTCATACGAATGCAGCGTTCAAAATTCACCTTATCACCTACCTTCAGCTCACCAAGATTGGTAAGTCTTAGCGTCTCATCTATAGCCGTAACTTTATAGGTATCGCCATCTATGGCTACTACTGTAAGGCACACCCCATTGTGGGCTACACTTTGGTCTATTTTTAGCTCGTGGGTGAACTTACTCTCAAAGGTAAAGGTAATGTTACTTCCTTCCTGGTCTATCTGAGTGAGGGTGGCTATGGTTTCTATTATTCCGCTGAACATGGTGTAAGATTAAATTTAAGTCTAAACTTAAGTATAGACGTTATTCAGTTCTCGATACATTTGCCTAATCGGCAAACACTCGAACTGACAACGCTTCAGAATTCGTTTATTTTTTTTATTTGAGTGTTTTAAGCTTTGCTTAAAATGTATCGAGAAGTGAACAAGAGGATGTTGACTCTACCCGTTTAAAGAGCCACTCAACAATTCACGATTCATTCTAGCAATATTGCTCAAATCAATTCCTTTAGGACACTCTACTTCACACGCACCCGTATTGGTACAGTTACCAAAACCTTCTGCATCCATTTGAGCTACCATATTTTGAGCTCTGTCCCTAGCTTCTACTCTACCTTGTGGTAAAAGAGCATATTGAGATATTTTAGCTCCCGTAAATAGCATTGCACTACTGTTTTTACACGTAGCCACACATGCACCACAACCGATACAAGCTGCAGCATCCATTGCTAAATCTGCATCGTGCTTTGGTATTGGAGTAGCATTGGCATCTTGCGTATTCCCACTTGTATTTACAGAGATAAATCCTCCAGATTGTTGGATTCTATCAAATGCACTTCTATCTACTACTAAGTCTTTTATAACCGGGAATGCCTTCGCTCTGAATGGCTCGATAAATATCGTATCTCCATCCTTGAAACTACGCATATGCAGCTGGCAGGTAGTAGTCCCTTTTACCGGACCGTGCGCCTCTCCATTGATAAACATAGAGCAGCTACCACAGATACCTTCTCTACAGTCGTGGTCAAAAGCAACTGGCTCATCTCCACTATTGATAAGCTGCTCATTGAGCACATCCATCATTTCTAGAAAAGACATGTGCTCAGAGATGTCGGCTACTTTGTAGTCCACCATCTTGCCTTTATCATTAGCTCCCTTCTGTCTCCAGATTTTTAGTGTTAAGTTCATGTTACTCATATTACTTGTAGCTTCTTTGTTTCAATTCTATATCCTTAAATTCTAACTGCTCTTTGTGCAGTACTGCGTCACTTGGCTTGCCTTTGTATTCCCATGCAGATACATAGGCATAATTGACATCATCCCTTAATGCTTCTCCATCTTGAGGACCACCTTGCTCCACAGACTCTTCGCGGAAGTGACCGCCACAGCTCTCATTTCTATCCAATGCATCCTTCGCAAATAACTCCCCTAATTCTAAGAAATCTGCAACTCTACCTGCTTTTTCAAGTTCTTGGTTTAGTTCATATGCTCCACCAGGAACACTTACATTTTTCCAGAAATCTTCGCGTAATTCTGCTATTTCGGCTATTGCTTCTTTCAGTCCCTTCTCGTTTCTGCTCATACCACACTTGTTCCACATGATATT
>DNHN01000194.1 GCA_003485825.1 Bacteroidota bacterium
TAATGTTCAAATGCCCAAGGGTAATTAAACGGTTTGTAGTACTCTCTTTCTTCTAATAAATTACTCATGAATATACATCTCCTAACCAGGCTTCTATATCAGCCTTACTTTTGACACCAGAAAAGCGTTTTAAAGCTTTTCCAGTGGCATCTACCAAAATTACTGTAGGTACACCACGTACCCCATATGATCGTGCTAGTACTTGTTCTTGATCGACATCCATTGCCTCAACGGGGACAGGTAAATCTATCTCCTCTAATGTCTTCGTCAACACTTTACAAGGGTTACACCAATCTGCACTAAACTTTAATAATTTCATCCTATCCCTCACACGCTAAGCATTCGTTCTCATCAACTGCATCTAGAACATACTGTCTCAAAGCTTGCTCTGACACATTGTCTGCTCTTTTCACTGCCTCACTACGAAGATAGTATAAAGTCTTTACACCTTTCTTCCAAGCACTCATATGAATGGCATGCAGCTCTTGCTTTGATACATTGCCAGGGAAGAACACATTCAAAGACTGGCTCTGACAGATGTACTGTTGACGATCTGCGGCATGTTGTATAACCCATTTCTGATCTATCTCTACGCCTGTTTTAAACACATCTTTCGTATGTTGATCTAAGAAGTCTAGATGCTGCACGCTTCCGCCTTTTGTCATTATACTAGACCAAACCTCAGCTGTATCCATATCCAACTCCTGCAGAGCGTGTTCCAGATACTCGTTTTTAAGCAGACTAGATCCTGACTTAGTTTTTTGAGTAAAGGCATTAGCGCGATAAGGCTCGATGCTAGGGCTAGTGTTACCACAAATAATACTGCTACTGGCATTAGGAGCAACGGCCAACAAATGGGCATTACGTACTCCATAACCGATACCGTCTGGGCATTCTCCTCTTTCTTCTGCGAGTTGTTTTGTTGCACGTACTGCCTCCGATTTTATTCTTTTAAACATTGTGTGATTTGAGCTTGCTGCCCACATACTTTCAAAAGGAATATCTTGTCGCTGTAAATAAGCATGAAAGCCCATTGCACCTAAACCGATACTTCTTTCACGTTCTGCACTTAACTTTGCTCGGTAAAGCTCATCAGGTGCGTTATCAATAAAGTAAGTTAAAACATTATCTAACATTCGTACTAAATCAGGAATGAATTGATCGTTGTCGCACCACTCGTCGTACTCTTCAAGGTTGACGCTCGACAGGCAACAAACTGCAGTACGTTCTGCACTTGTCGCAAGTGTTATCTCAGAACATAGATTTGAGTGGTGTACCTGTAGACCTAAATCTTTCTGAAATTGGGGTAAAGCGTCTTGAACCGTATCCTTAAACATAATATAAGGTTCGCCAGTTTCAACACGGTTTTGGATAAGTTTAACCCAAAGTGTCTTCGCTGATACAGTTTTCGTAACTTTACCACTGTGAGGATCTACTAGATCCCAGGAATCGTCGAAGCCTTCTACAAGAGTGGCTTGTTCGATTATTTTCATAAAGTCGTCGCCAACCACAACACCATGATGAACATTAACAGACTTTCTATTAACATCTCCACCTGTTGGTTTACGAACGTCCAAAAACTCTTCAATCTCTGGATGATTAACTTCTAGATAACCTGCATAACTTCCTCGTCTTGTAACACCTTGTGAAAAAGCTAACATCTCTGCATCAACTACTTTAATGAACGGGATTACTCCAGTACTCTCTGACCCCGCAGAGGTTTTAGATCCAACACTGCGTACGTCACTCCAAGAACCGCCTATACCGCCTCCAACAGAAGAAAGAAACGCATTCTCCGTATAATGACCTGTAAGACCTTGTCTGCTATCCTCTACAAAGTTTAAAAAGCAGCTAATAGGTAAACCACGCTTACTGCCACCATTGCTAAGAACAGGAGTAGAAAACATAAACCAAAGTTTACTAGCATAGTCATACAGTCTTTGTGCGTGTGCATCATCGTCCGAAAAGGCTTTAGCAGCCCTAGCAAATGCATCTTGAGGAGAAGTCTCTCCTTCTAGTAAGTATCTGTCTTCTAGAGTTTTTATGCTAAACTCTGAAAGGTACTTGTCTCTGTTATAATCAATCTTCATTTATTAGTTTTCCTTCGATGTCGTTTATATTCTCGACTCCTATTGCATCATCGCAATATGTTAGTAAATCCATCAGTTCATAATTCTTTAGTATCTGTTCTGCGTGTAAGTTTACAGATTGTATATATTTATACGAGCCGCCTAAAGGAACTGCATCGTACACACTCATTGCGTCTCCGAACTGCTCGATGAGACTTTGAGCACGCTTTGGCCCTACTCCTGGGATGCCTGGGACGTTGTCCCCTTTATCCCCAGTTAGGCACTTCAAAGATATATACTCTTCCATAGATACATCGTAGTGGTCTGACCAATTAGCTTTAGTAACTTCTTTTCTAGTAACATACGAGAAGCGTGACACTGTGTCATTAATTAGTAAGTCCCAATCTCGGTCACTAGATACTAGCCATACTTTATCTAGTCCGTAGCGAGTTTGAAATTTTACTAGGTGAGCTGCAATGTCATCAGCCTCTACACCGTCGTAACGTAATACAGGATACATGTTCTCTAAAGCTGCTAAAGTCTTTTCGTACTCTTGGAAGAACAACTTAAACGCTGCAGCCTCCTCTTCGGTCTGTTCAGCATACTTCTCTTTCCGATTCATCTTGTAGCCAGGATCAAGCTTCTTTCTATAAGAAGAGGATCCTTGGTCTGCTGTGATTATGATCTTCTCACAGTTGTATGAAGTAGCTAATGATTGTACTGTTCCTATATACTCTTGTACAAAGTCTGTCTTTCCGTTGTGCTTCCAGCGAAACGCTAAGTTAAGTGCGTCTACTACAAGTGTGGTACCTTCATCTTTTTGGAGCTTTTTACTAAAGTCAAAAGCCATGATTTTTCTTCTCCCGAGCTGTCTAACGCAGCTACCTCTTGATAATGTTCGTCTCATGAATAAAGTGTATCTCCTCTTGTGCCAGCCACTCCTCGGCTAACATAACATAGCACCCCAACCAATTGATATGAATATATTTAGTATTCTTAGGTAATTCATCTACTACTACGAATACCTTTGATCTGTTATACTTGAAGAACAACATAGGCTCCTGGTCTCCGCCTTTTGCCTGTTGAACTACCTTCTTCCACCAACGAATAAGATTATTAGTCTTTTCAGCCGTAAACAGCTTATCAGTTAATGGAGAATCTGCATAGTTCTTTATCTCTATGCAGTACTTATTGGCTTCTCTGGGTACGTACAAATCCCCCTTTAAATATTCTAAAGCCCCCGAAGCGGGGACTCTCTCGAACTTTAAGCCTGTGCTCTCTCTTAACATATCCCTTACTAAGTACTCACCTCTGGCACCTTTTGCTCTCGAATCTACCATTCTAGTTTACTCACATTTCCATCTTTGACAACTTCTATCTTATCCAACAGCGGGTGCGTCCAGCCGTGTGATACTATATAGGTGTTCAGTTCATCTTCTTTTATTAACAATTCTACCATCTTTTCTCTACCTACCTCATCTAATACATTGATGACTTCATCTAGAAACAATATATTGATTTTAGACTTTGATATACTACTCATTAGTTTGCGTATCGCAATAAGAGTAGCAGTGTTTACCCTTGCTAGTTCTCCAGATGAAAGTGCAAGAATATCAACAGTGTTACCGTTGTCCGTAATTTCTACGTTTAACTTGTCCTTTTCTACATTGAACCCTAAAGTAAACCTACCATCTGATAACTCTGCAAGATAAGTATTAGCTACATCTTCTAGCTCTACCACTAGGTTTTCTATCTTGTACGCCAGTAATCCGTTAGTACTGAATGACTTCTTTAGTACCTCTAGATTTGCATCTAACTGCGCGTGTTGATTCAGAGTCTTAGTGGCTTCTCCTAGCTGTGTGATAAAGTTTTGCGTCTGTTCCTGTATAACTTGTATACGAGTATTACGCTTGGTAATGGCAGTATTCTGATCAGTTAAGAGCCGTATCTCATCTCTTTTAATTTTAAGTCTAGCACTAAGGTTCTCTACCTCTACTAGTAGGTCACTCTCAGACACTAGCTTAGTAGGTAAACTTCGGTCTATAGACCTAAATAGGTCACTCCATTTTCTCTCTAAATCTAAGGCCTGCTGTACTTTTTGATTAGTAAAGTTAGCGCCTTCTATTACGCCTTCTAATACTTCAATCTCTATATCGCAAGAGTCTCTTTGTGCAATCTCAGTAGAAATTAAGTCACGTCTAAACTCTTCATTGATAGGTTGATCACATACGTGACAACTGCTTTTTAACTTAACTATCTTCTCTAACGACTTTACTGCCTGTAGTCTCTTGGCCTTTACTGCGTATAAAGCCTCTTTATGTTCCGTAGTAGGTACTTTCTCTCCAGGAGAGCCTGCCTGGGCCTTAGCTAAATCTACATCCTTTAGCATAGTTACTAGACTATTATTTTTTGATATTTTATTATTATTTTCAGTGATATTTTTAATTTCTAAAGATAAAGTACTTAATTGCTTCTCGTCTTCTTCCGTAGAAATATCAATATTTATCAAAGGAAGTATATTGGTATCACTCAATTTATTGTCTGTCAACCACTTATCTATCGTTGCAATCTTTGCTTGAACCGAAGAAACCAAGGAGCTAGTCTCTTTGGAGGCCTCTTTGAATATATCGAACAACTCGACGTATTCTTCAAGATGTAATAGGTCAATCAAGAACTTCTTTCTATTAGAGTCAGTAGCTGTAAGAAACTGCAGACTCGCATTAGTATTTTGGTATACTAACTGAGAAAAGGTCTTGAAGTCTACCCCTATTATCTCTTGTAATGTTTTGTAAGTATTAGTAGCTGTATGACTAGATATGTCTTCACCATTGTGCTCTAATTTTACCTTTACAGAATTTTTTCTGTTTATAGATATTTTGTACTCATTGGCTCCTTTTGAGAATTCCAATGATATACTATACCCATCGTTTACGTATCTATTAGGTATATCTGCTTTCTTGATACCTTTAGAGTTTTTGTTATATAATGCTTCCTCTATAATTAACGGGATGGAAGACTTTCCCATCCCGTTAGTACCAATGATCTGCGTTACTGTATTGGCATCGAGGTTCAACTCGTTACCAGCACCGTAACTAAAGCAGTTATCCCAGTTGAGCTTTTTGAGAGTAATCATTGTAAGTTCCTATAATATCGGGGATTTTTTCTTCTTCTATTTCTAATATGTAGATTAAGTATTCTGCTAACTCTTCCTCTATCGTCATATCGGCACCAATAACTAGACTGGTTTCTGTATTTCGTTTAACTACTTTCTTATCTAACAGATCTGAGTCTTTTACGTTTGCCAAATCCTGAATATCACCTTCTACCTCATAGATAGTGTGGTCATACTCGGTGGAAATCATAGCGTCTGTGTTAGATACTGTTTTTCTTAGTAGTTGAGGCAACTTGAAAGGATACCACAACCAATCCCAGGTATCTTCTGAAATCAGTAAGTAGCCTGTTTCTACTTTATTCCTGTGGAACGAAGTAGTCATAGGGCTACCAGGGTATACTATATTTCTTTGGGTATTGCTATGTGAATGTAAATCACCCGCAAATACTACAGGAAACTCATCAAACATATCTAGATTTACTTCTGGTTTAACATGGGGAGGTATCTCTCCTCGCACATGGGTAAACAAAGGTTGGGAAGCGTCAAAATGATCAATAATACCTTTACGATGCAAGTCTGCATAAGGAAGTATACCGAATCCTAGATCTTCATCTATGTAGGATATATCTATCACTGTTACTAAAGGGTTTATATCTTTTGAGGCTTTTTTGAGGTTAGTAAAGAACGTTTTATGTTTCTTAGTTGCTTCATGATTCCCGTCATATATTATGGTAGGTATCTGAACATTCCTAATAAATAGGAAATACAACTCAAGCTCTTCCATTGTCGGCAACCTATCAAATAGGTCGCCTCCAATGATGTGCATATTACACTCTTTTTCTAACTCATGAACCTGTTTGAAGAACATTTTATACCTGTTCTTCGCCCAGTCAACTGGGACATTCTTCTGCCCTAGTTTAATATGCCAATCTGCTGTGAATAGTATCATACTACTTTAAAATCCTACTTTGAATTCGTCTTCTAAAGATTCATCTACATTATCATCGCTACCTTTACGGATGCGATCAAGAAGCTCTTTCTGAGCGTCTGGAGTAGGTCGAGCCATTACTAGATCCATTGATTTAAGATCTTTGATAGCTGCTAACTCATCGTCTTCCAAAGCGCGAGTTTTGCACTTTAACGCCTGTAGTTGATACTCTACGTTGTATGCTAGAGGGCCAGTCTTGACTCGTTTAAAGGTAATATCCCAGCCTGATTCTACGTCTGTAGGGTCGCCCAAGTCTTCAGCAGCTGTGATTACTTGTTCCCATAATTTTTTCTTCAAGTTTAGTACTTTAACTTGACCATCTTTAGGATCGATACACTGGGTAGCATAAGACCAACCACATTTAAGGTCAGGGTAATACTCACGAACCCAGTCTTTTTCTTTGTTAGTAAACGCTTCTGCGTCACGGTCAAAAGAAAGACACTCTAAAGGTAGATTTTTGTCGTTCTCGCCTTTAACCCAGTAAACATAACGTGCAAGAATATCACCAACGATACGAACTTTATTGTCGCCGTCTACGTACTTGTAAGAGTTGTTTGAGGATTTTTGTGCTGAACCTTTTTGCTTATTGAATGAAATTGCCATTGTTTTACTTTCTCCGGTGGGCTTCTTCGTATATAAAGTGGATTTGTCCATCTTCTATAAAAAGTAGTCTGTTTTGATTTATTAAGTTTATTAGTTGTGGAGCGTGACGCACACTCAAAGTCTTTTTATTAAATGCAATATAATCGGCTAATCTGCGTCTAGAAGCCAATGCAATATATACTGCTACCTCTTTTGAATCATACTTAAAAGCATAATCTAAAAGAGCATCAGGAGCCAATAAAAAGGAATCTCCTGAAAAGCTTTCACCCATATACTTGTACAATGGGTCGTACTTATTATAAGGTATCTTTTTCTTATGAAGCATATGGAGAATCTCTATCACGTTGTTAGAACTCCCCTCCGCTTTTTCGTAAATCTTTTTCCAATTAAATAAGAGCATTATTATACCAAATAATTAAGCGTTTGTCAAGAACTATTTTTTTAAATGTATGTGATCTCATAGCCTTCTTTCATATAATGTCCTATACGATTGGACGCTTGTCTTTTGGCAGTATTGCCCTTTAATTGAATGTCTACTATCACTGGCTGTACCTTTCCTTCTCTCTTTCGAATAACCCTACCCACCAACTGGGTTAGGAGGGGATCATTATTGATAGGAGTACCAAGGATAAGGCAAGATAGCACGTCGACGCTAATGCCTTCGCTAAAAATAGCTTGAGTGCCGAATAAAATGTTCTTGCTAGTATGTTTAATTTCATCTATTATCTCTTCTCTTTCCTCATGTGGGACGTCGCCCGTAACACAAACTGCTTTT
>DNHN01000279.1 GCA_003485825.1 Bacteroidota bacterium
AATATGGATGAAGGAATGCTTGATGGCCAAGAAGCTATGGTTAAATTCCTGCACCTGATAGCTGCTGAGCCAGATATCAGTCGTGTCCCCGTAATGATAGACTCCAGTAAGTGGGATATCATAGAAGCAGGTTTAAAAGTAATACAAGGTAAAGGTATAGTAAACTCCATTAGTCTAAAGGATGGAGAAGATACCTTCATAGCCCGTGCTAAAAAAATAAAGCGCTATGGTGCAGCTACCGTAGTCATGGCCTTTGATGAACACGGACAAGCCGACTCTTACGAAAAAAGAATTAGCATCTGCGAGCGGAGTTATCGTATACTGGTTGATCAAGTTGGGTTCCCCGCTTCGGATATCATTTTTGACCCTAATATACTAACCGTAGCCACTGGCATAGAAGAACACAACAACTATGCTGTAGATTTTATAAATGCGACTCGCTGGATTAAGGAAAACCTACCGTATGCTAAAGTAAGTGGTGGTGTGAGTAATATCTCCTTTAGTTTTAGAGGTAACAATGTAGTACGTGAAGCGATGCACTCTGCTTTCTTATACCACGCTATACAAGCCGGACTAGATATGGGTATCGTAAATGCTGGCATGATAGAAGTCTACGCAGAAGTGCCCAAAGACTTACTGGAGCGCGTAGAAGACGTGCTTTTCAATAGACGAGAAGATGCTACAGAAAGACTAGTAGACTTTGCCGAGACGGTAAAAGGTGGAGGTAAAAAACTAACGGTAGACCTCAGCTGGAGAGACCAAAGTGTGCAGGAAAGACTGAAACATTCACTCGTAAAAGGTATCACTGATTACATAGACGAGGATACTGAAGAAGCACGCCAAGAGTACGAAAAGCCTCTGCACGTAATAGAAGGACCACTTATGGCCGGCATGAATGTAGTAGGAGATTTATTTGGGTCCGGAAAAATGTTTCTTCCTCAGGTAGTCAAAAGTGCCCGTGTAATGAAAAAGTCGGTAGCCTATCTTCAGCCCTATTTAGAAGCAGATAAGTCAGAAGGAAATACCCAAGGAAAGATATTACTCGCTACTGTAAAAGGTGACGTACACGACATAGGTAAAAATATAGTCGGTGTGGTGCTCGCTTGTAATAATTATGAAATAGTAGACCTCGGAGTAATGGTGCCTACGAGCAAAATACTAGACGAGGCTATAAAACACAATGTAGACATCATAGGTCTTAGTGGGCTTATCACTCCTAGTCTGGATGAGATGGTAGATGTAGCATCAGAGATGGAACGCAGAGGCATGAAGCACCCACTACTTATAGGTGGAGCGACTACGAGCAGAGTACACACTGCAGTAAAAGTAGCTCCAAACTACTCAGGGCCTACCGTACACGTACTAGACGCATCGCGATCTGTTCCTGTGGCCGGACAGCTCATAGGCGATAGCAGTAAAGCAAAGTTTCAGGCAGATATCAAAGCGGAGTATACCGAGCTAGCTATCCAACATGCTGCTAGACAAGCTGACAAGAACATTCTTACATTCAATCAAGCGCTAGAGAATAAATTGACACTGGACTGGGCCAACTACACCCCTCCTACTCCTGCAAAACTTGGCACCAAAGTCTACGAAGATTTCGATTTAGAAACTTTGCGTAAATACATCGATTGGACCCCTTTCTTTCAAACCTGGGAGCTGCGTGGAAGGTATCCAACTATTTTTGAGGACGCCTACGTAGGTGAAGAGGCCAAAAAACTATTTAATGATGCCCAGGCTATGCTCGATGATATCATTACCAACAAGAAACTGAAAGCCAAAGCAGTGCTGGGCATATTCCCTGCAAATGAAGAAAATGGCGATGTATTACTTCCTCAACAAAGTACTACATTCAACTTCTTGCGCCAGCAACGTAAAATGGGAAATGGGATCCCCAATATCTCATTAGCTGACTACATTGCTCCAGTGAGTAGCGGTAAGCAGGATTATTTAGGAGCATTTGCCGTGACTGCAGGTATAGGCATAGAGAAGATGATAGCACAGTATGAGGTGGACCATGATGACTACAACTCTATACTGGTAAAAGCACTAGCAGATAGGCTTGCAGAAGCTTTTACAGAATGTCTACATCACGAAGTACGTACATCTATCTGGGGATATACCGCGGATGAGCAACTCACCAACGATGAACTGATTCGCGAAAAATACCAAGGAATACGCCCTGCAGCAGGATACCCAGCAAGTCCCGACCACACTGAAAAAGAAAAGCTGTGGGAGCTACTAGATGTAGAACAGCATACAGGCATTGGTCTAACGGATAGTTTTGCTATGTATCCAGCAGCATCTGTGTCTGGTCTATATTTCTCACATCCAGAGAGCAAGTATTTTGCCGTAGGTAAGATAAGTGAGGACCAAGTAGCAGACTATGCCACGCGTAAAAAAAGCGACTTAGCTGTCACTAAAAAATGGCTTGGTCCTAACCTGTTTTAACTGGACTTATCCATCTACTGCTTCAGTACGCTTGGACAGACCGCACAGCTTTGTAACAATAAAAGTCTGAACCAGTCAGTTGTCGTATTTTTTATGTTAATCTGTTAGTTTTCAAACCCTAATACGTTCATCTTTGTATAGTTATATAGATATGAATTTAGGTATAGTATGTTATCCCACCTTCGGTGGTAGTGGTGTAGTGGCTACAGAACTAGGTAAAGCATTAGCAGACAAAGGACACGTGGTACACTTTATTTCATACGATCAGCCTGTTAGATTAGATGTATTTAATCAGAACCTATACTACCACGAAGTAAGTTTCAATAACTATCCTTTATTCAAGTATGCGCCGTATGAGATAGCACTTACAAGTAAGATTGTAGATATCGTAAAAGCCCATAAACTAGAAGTCATACATGTACACTACGCCATACCGCATGCAGCGGCGGCAGTGACAGCCAAGCACATCCTCGCTAGAGAAGGCATCAAACTGAAAATAGTGACCACACTGCACGGCACAGACATCACACTAGTAGGAAAAGATCAGAGCTACGAGCCGGTAGTAAGTTACTCACTTCATGAGAGTGATGTAGTTACGGCAGTGTCTGCAAGTCTGAAGAGAGAAACATATGCTAATTTTAGTTACAACGGGGACATTCAGGTCATTCCTAACTTTATCGATTTTCATCGATTTAATAAGCAACCAAAGGATCACTTTAAGAAAGTAATAGCACCCAATAATGAAAAAATTCTGGTACATACATCAAACTTCAGAAAAGTAAAACGCGTACCAGATGTATTAGCTATATACCGTTCGGTAGCAGCTAAAATTCCTGCCAAACTATTACTTATAGGTGATGGGCCTGACCGAGCTGCTGTAGAAGAAGAATGCCGAAATTGTGAGGTGTGTGCAGATGTCACCTTTCTGGGAAAACAAGAAGCCGTGGAGGAAATCCTGAGCATAGCAGACTTATTCTTAATCCCGTCTGAAACAGAAAGTTTTGGTCTAGCTGCCCTAGAAGCAATGGCATGCGAAGTGCCCGTCATCAGTACCAATACCGGCGGACTTCCAGAGGTTAATATAGACGGTGTTACAGGGTATACCAGCAATATAGGAGATGTCCATAAAATGGCAGCAGATGCTTTAACGATACTTAAAGATGAAAACCTTGCCCTATTTAAGAAACAGGCAAAAGAGCACTCGTTGAAATATAAGTTGGAAAACATCCTTCCTTTGTACGAGCAATTATACTAATACTACCTTATTATGAGTTGGTAACCCAATGCGAAATCTACTCATCATATTATTTTGTCTACTTACGAGTAGTCTCCTCGCGCAGGATTCTTCACGAGTCGTGATAGAAGCCGTAGATACCGCTGCTACTGACCCTCAAAAATGGAAAGAAATACGGAACGTCTGTTCGGAACTTGATATTCCCGCTAATCCAGAAGCTAACTTAGACTTACTGCTATTCACACTAGACTGGAGAGGCACACCCTACTGCTATGGAGGCAGTACGAAAAAATGTACAGATTGCTCTGGTTTCACTAGCAACGCATACCGCAAAGTCTACGATAAGTCTATACCCCGCGTATCACGTGAAATCTATGGTAACTCTATGCCTATTGATAAACGGTCACTTTACGAGGGAGACCTAGTCTTCTTCGCTACTGGTGGAGGTAAGCGAATAACGCACGTTGGGATTTATCTCTGGGATGGATACTTTGCACACGCATCCAGCAGCAAAGGTGTAATGGTAAGTAACCTCAGACAAGGGTACTACCGAAAAACATTCGTAAGTGGCGGAGCTTGGATAGACTGA
>DNHN01000272.1 GCA_003485825.1 Bacteroidota bacterium
AGTGATCCTTTGGCGCTTCAGAGACTAAAAGAAGCTGCTGAGAAAGCTAAGATAGAATTATCAAGCTCTACACAGACAGAAATAAATTTACCGTACATCACAGCTACTGATAGTGGTCCTAAGCACTTAGTGCGTTCACTTACTAGAGCTAAATTTGAGCAACTTGCAGATAACCTAATCAAAAGAAGCATGGACCCTTGTGTTGCAGCTCTTAAAGATGCGGGATATACTGCAGCAGATATAGATGAAGTAATCTTGGTGGGTGGTAGTACACGTATCCCTAGAATACAGGAAGAAGTAGAGAAGTTCTTTGGTAAGACGCCAAGTAAAGGAGTAAATCCAGATGAGGTAGTCGCTATTGGAGCAGCTATTCAAGGTGGTGTTCTTACAGGTGAAGTGAAAGATGTACTACTATTAGATGTGACTCCACTATCGCTAGGTATAGAGACTATGGGAGGAGTATCTACAGTATTGATAGAAAGTAACACTACTATTCCATCTAAGAAATCACAGGTGTTCTCTACGGCGGCAGATAACCAGCCAAGTGTGGAGATTCATATCCTACAAGGTGAGCGAGCTATGGCCAAGGATAATAGAACTATAGGGAAATTCCACTTAGATGCTATTCCACCTGCACCTCGAGGAAGACCTCAGATAGAAGTGACTTTTGATATAGATGCCAATGGTATACTTCAAGTAAGCGCTAAAGACAAGGATACAGGAAAAGAGCAAAATATTCGAATAGAAGCAAGCTCTGGACTAAGTGAAGAGGAGATAGACAGAATGCGTAAGGAAGCTGAAGCTAATGCTGACTCTGATAAAGCAGAGAAAGAGAAAATAGACAAGCTAAACCAAGCAGATCAGTTAGTCTTCACTACGGAGAGTCAACTGAAAGAGTATGGCGATAAAATACCAGAAGAGAAGAAAACGGCTATAGAAGCTGCTAAAGAAGAGCTGAAGAAAGCACACGCTGCAGCAGACTTAACAGGTATAGAAGTGCATTCTGAAACGCTTAATAAAGCGTGGGAAGCTGCAAGCCAAGACATCTACGCTGCACAGCAAGAGGCTGGTGGAGCAGAAGGAGCTGGCCCAGAAGCTTCGGGAGGAAGCAATGCTGCTGGTGACGATGCTAAAGACGTAGAAGACGTAGACTTCGAAGAAGTTAAGTAATTCGATTATTCAAGAAGAGGAGTGACTAGTTTTTAGTCGCAACTCGGAGAAATACGAAGGAGCCGTTCCCAGAGCGGCTCCTTTTTTTTTGTGAAAATTTGGTGTTGATTAATGATAATTTCCTAAATCTTCTAACTTTACCGCAAACTAAAAGTAGAAGAAATTGAAACTTGCTGTACTGAAAGAAACGGAAGCTGGCGAAACGAGAGTCGCTATCGTACCTAAATCGATTGCTAAACTTAAGTCGTTGGGTTTTGAAATAACCATAGAAAAGAATGCTGGTGAACAAGCAGCATTTACGGATGCGGACTATGTAAGTGCTGGCGCTACTGTGGCTTCCTCTGCCAAAGAGGCCATAGAAAGTAGCGAGGTAGTAGTGAAAATTAATCCTCCGTCTGCTGAGGACTTGGCTACGCTGAAAAGTGGTCAAATATGGATGTCGCAATTGTTCCATCGATTGAATGAGCCCCTGATTAAAGAATTAGAGTCGAAAGGAGTAAAAGGACTAAGTCTTGATGCTATGCCACGTATAAGTAGAGCTCAGAGTATGGACATTCTTTCATCTCAGTCTAACCTCTCTGGCTACAAAGCGGTGATTTGTGGGGCGGATAACCTCGGTAAGATTTTCCCGATGTTGACCACAGCTGCAGGAACCATAACACCTGCCAAGGTGCTAATCTTTGGAGTAGGAGTAGCAGGACTGCAAGCCATCGCCACTGCGAAAAGATTGGGAGCAAGAGTAGAAGCTACTGATGTACGTCCAGAGTGTAAAGAGCAGACAGAGTCTTTAGGTGCCAAATTTATCACCGTAGAAGGTGAAGGAGTTACCGTAGAAGGTGGCTACGCTAAAGAAGTTTCAGCTGAATATTTAGAGAAGCAAAAAGCAGCAGTCAATAAATCACTGGCTCAAGCGGATTTGGTAATAACCACCGCACTCGTCCAAGGAGCTAAATCTCCTATTCTCATAAGTCAAGAGCAAATTGAGATGATGAAGAACGGCTCGGTAATCGTAGATATGGCGGTAGCAAAAGGAGGGAATACTGCACTTAGTAAAGCAGATAAAACCGTAATACATAATGGAGTAAAAATAGTAGGCGTGTCCAACTTTCCTGCACAGATACCTACAAATGCTAGTGAATTATTGAGCAGGAACATCGATACGTTCTTAGTTCATATGGTAGAAGAAGGGAAGTTTAAATGGGATATGGAAGATGAGATAACGAGCGGTACATTGGTCACAGCGCAGGTTTAATATTTAGGGAATTAAGGTTTAATGTTAAATGAATAATTTTTAAGAAATATATGGCTAAAATAGAAAATGAATTTGTTAAGGTATTTAAGAAGAGAACAAAGAAGTTTGCAATAGAAACCTTAAAGCTTTGTGATGAGCTTCCTTACAATCAGAACTCCACTCGTATAATATCTAATCAACTTGGACGATCTGCTTCCAGTGTAGCTGCAAATTATAGGGCTGCCTGTGTTTCACGTTCAGATAGAGAGTTTGTTTCTAAAGTTAGTATTTCCATTGAAGAAGGAGATGAGTCTTGCTTTTGGCTTGAAGTCCTTGATGAAGGAGATTTTTATGCTGACAAAGGAAAAATAAAGAGTCTTCTTGATGAGGCGGATCAGATCACCCGAGTAATATCGCGATCAAGACAAACGATGTGGAAAAAACTAAACCTTAAGCCTTAAACTATTAAACCTTATATATATGATAGAATTTTTCACAGAGAATAAAGACATGATTTTTATCGTCATCTTGATGATATTCGTAGGAGTAGAAGTAATAGGTAAAGTGCCTGCAGTACTCCACACACCACTGATGTCTGGCGCTAATGCGATACACGGTGTGGTAGTAGTAGGAGCGATATTGCTGATGCTAAATACGGAAGTAGACAATTATCTCGCACTTGGACTAGGGACTGTAGCAGTTTTCTTGGGTACACTCAATGTAGTCGGAGGTTTTGTAGTGACAGATAGAATGTTAGAAATGTTTAAAAAGAAAAAATAATGCAGTTAGATATACAACACATTATATATTTATTGGCTTCAGTCACTTTTATTTTGGGACTGAAAATGCTGAGCAATGCGAAAACGGCTAAAAATGGAAATTTATTGGCTGCAGGGGGTATGGTTGCTGCTATTATTACGGCTATCGTATTTCATGAAGGAGAAGTTAGTCCGTTGGTTTATGGTCTCATCTTTGGTGCTATAGCTGTGGGTACTATAGTTGGATGGCTCACTGCCAAGCGAGTTCAGATGACTAAAATGCCTGAATTGGTTTCTCTTTTTAACGGGATGGGTGGAGCGTGTGCTGCTTTAATAGGCTTAGTAGAATTTCACCACAATGTAGGAGATTCTATGAGCATGACGGTTATTCTAGCCGGCATGGTCATCGGTTCTGTTTCCTTTAGTGGTAGTATGATTGCCTGGGCTAAACTGAATGGTAAAATTAAAAATGCCATCCGATTGCCCAAGTACAATATTCTGAATACGCTAATTCTCATAGGTCTTTTTGCTTATGGGGCTTGGATAGTTTGGACCGGTACAGGAAGTGAACTGCATTTGTACGCGCTATTTGCTGCAGCATTGGGGTATGGTATACTCTTCGTGCTACCTATTGGTGGTGCCGATATGCCAGTGGTTATTTCGCTATTAAACTCATTCACTGGACTTGCAGCGGCCTTTGGGGGGTTCTTGTATGGAAATCAAGTAATGCTAACAGGAGGGATACTCGTAGGTAGTGCAGGTACATTACTTACTCTAGTCATGTGTAAGGCAATGAATAGACCGCTATTCAATGTGATTTTTGGAGCATTTGGAGGAGGAACAGAGGCTGCTGGAGAAAGTGGTCCTCAAGGAAACGTGAGAGAAGTAGGTCCAAGTGATTTAGCCGTCCAGCTCAATTATAGCAAGAAAGTAATTATAGTTCCGGGGTACGGACTCGCTGTAGCTCAAGCGCAGCATGTTATCAAAGAATTAGAAACGATATTAGAAGAAAGAGGAGTAGAGGTGACGTATGCCATACATCCAGTAGCCGGTCGTATGCCTGGTCATATGAATGTACTCTTGGCAGAAAGTAACGTAGAGTACGATAAGCTCAAGGAGATGGAGGATATAAATCCAGAGTTTGCGCAGACGGATGTAGTGCTCGTGGTGGGCGCTAATGATGTGGTAAATCCAGCAGCGAAGACAGATCCTAGCAGTCCTATTTACGGGATGCCGATACTCGATGTAGAAAATGCCAAAGCATGTATCGTGAATAAGCGGAGTATGAAGCCGGGTTATGCTGGGATAGAAAACGAGCTCTTCTTTAGAGATAAAACACAAATGCTATTTGGCGATGCCAAGAAAGTACTGACAGAGTTAGTAACGGAGTTGAAGGCCCTAGATTAAGTATTGAATCTAGAACATTCGTGGTGTGTTTTTATGTTTATAATTTCACCTAGCGAGTAGACTTCAAATGAAAGCTACTTGATGCGTACATTGTACGTTACCCCGATGCCAACGGCCATTAGATCTGAAGTGCCATTTTCCTCTATGGTAATGTGGTCGTAGTAAGCGAAGTAATTCCAATTGTCATTGTGTGTGCCTACCTGTGGTCGAATAAAATAACCGCCAGAAGTACCTTCTAAACCAGAGAGAAATGCGTAACCTATCTCCAAACCTGCAAACCAACCTTTAGATTCGGGATAAAAACGATACCTAATAGCGAGAGGTAGGGCTCCTACATCACTTTTAGCACTTTTTGAAAAATAATTAAGGTATCCAGCTTTTACTCCAATACCGGAGGCTTTGGTTTCTAGAAATTGAAGACTGATGTCTGCGCCTATACCAAAATTATGCGTTTCACTAAGGTCAGTGATTGGAAGTGCTGTGTTTAATCCAACTTTAAACCAAGTATTTGACTTATCTGCTTTACTTATATCAACTTGAGCATCTGCAGTGAGAAAACTAGTGATAATGATGGTGATTGTAACAACGGTATATTTCATGGTTTATATTTCAAGTAAGATAGGTCTTTAATACTAGAGTTAACTGTGAAACATACGCACATAATTGGCGTTTATTCTGATAGTAAATTTTATTCAATAATCTAGTAATGATGCGTGTTTATTGGGGTGAGGAACGTTGCACAACCGCCGAGTTAGAGTACTAGCGTGAGAATATGAACGTATGCTGCTATTCTATTTCCGTCAACTGTAACTAAAGGAAGCATTCATTAAGTGATTATAGGTGCTCATGACTATGACCAATATCTGCTAATAGTTTACCACTTGAAGGTTTTTTAGAACCAAATAATCTCTAAATTTGACTCGGTGAATAATCTATTTTATACCAATTCCATATCCGGCCAGACGCTTCTCCTAGAGGATCAAGAGGCCGCTCATTGTGCCCTTGTACTTCGCAAAAAAGTAGGTGACGTCATCTACGTAATAGATGGCAAAGGAAATAGATACAAGTGCGGGATAGACAAGCTAAGTAAGCGAGACGTAGCGTGTACCATACTCAGTACCGAAACCAACGAGAAATCTGAAAATATCACCATTGCCATAGCCCCTACAAAAAATAGAGACAGGTTGGAGTGGATGATAGAAAAGCTGGTGGAAATAGGAGTGGAGCGCATTGTGCTGATGAACACAAAAAACACGGAGCGCACGCGCACTAACTTAGAGCGTCTGGAGAAAAAAGCCATTTCAGCAGTAAAGCAGAGCCTTCGATTTTATATTCCTGAAGTAGTAGCAATGGATTACAAAGAGGTCTTAGAAATAGAAGCAGCATTTAAGCATATCGCCCATTGTTATGATGATTTGGAGAAAGAGAAGAGTCAGACGGAGACAGAGGTAGGTCATGCTAAGAGGAGTAGAAGTGTTCCATCTGACAGTCGCTCCAAGCAACTAATTCTCATAGGCCCAGAAGGTGACTTTACTACACAAGAGGTTGAGCAAGCTTTCGAAGCAGGTTTTCAAGGACTGGATTTAGGAAAATTTAGGTTACGCACGGAAACTGCAGCTATAGTGGCAGTGACTCTGTTTCAATAAATTTCCATTAATTTCGTTATTCTAATATATGAAGTATATACTTTTACTTATTACCGTATTCATAGCCTCTAGCTTTCAAGCTGACTATTCCGTTAAAATAGCCAAGCTAAAGTACGACGGCGGTGGTGACTGGTATGGGAATCGGACTGCGTTGCCAAATCTGGCTAAGTTCTGCAATGAAAACCTAAACACTAGTATAAATCCTCAAGACGAAGTCGTAGAAGCTGGAAGTGCCGAGATTTTCAACTATCCGTATGTGTATATGACTGGGCACGGGAACGTAGTTTTTAATGCCAAGGAGGCCGAAAACTTACGCAAGTATTTGATGGCAGGCGGTTTTCTTCATATTGACGATAATTATGGCTTAGATAAATTTGTCCGTCCAGAAATGAAAAAAGTGTTTCCTGAGCTAGAGTTGGTGGAATTACCATTTAACCATCCTATCTATTCGCAGAAATATAAATTTGAAAAAGGCCTTCCCAAAATACACGAACACGATGGCAAACCTGCTCAAGGATTTGGGTTAATTTTTAAAGGCCGGTTGGTGTGCTTTTACGACTATGAGTGTGACCTTGGAAATGGATGGGAAGACGCTGGAATCTATGATGATAGCGAAGAAAAACGCACCCAAGCACTGCAAATGGGCGCAAACATTATACAGCACGTTTTCAGTAATTGATACTTGGTCATGTAACCATCAAATCTATGTTGCGTTAAAACAGAAGGGTATCATTTCTTGTTTTATTCTTTAAATTCGTAAATGTGCCTAGGATAATTAAATTTCTGGTCTTTCTATTTGGTATTCCATTATGTGGTTTAGCACAAACACATGATTGGGCATTTGATTTAAACGTAATAAGCGGAAGATCCCAAATTAGGTCTCAAGTGGTAGATGATAGTTCGAATGTATACATAGCAGGTGTTTTTCGAGGTTCGCTTGTTATAGGAACAGATACTTTTTCTTTTTCAGGCACAAGTCCGACTGATCAAACCATATTTTTAGCGAAGTACGATAAAGATGGAGATTACATTTGGGGGAAGTCTTTCACTTCAGCATCAAGTGCCAATATTATTGATATGGTTATTAATTCTCAAAAAGAAATTATTCTTTTTGGGGATGGTCGAGGAGCGCTGTCTTTTGGGAGTACGTCATTCACAAGAAACAATTATGTTTTTGCCGCTTTTATGACGACCTCTGGTTCATTTACCAGTGC
This sequence comes from Bacteroidota bacterium, assembly GCA_003485825.1. Classification (GTDB taxonomy): domain Bacteria; phylum Bacteroidota; class Bacteroidia; order NS11-12g; family UBA9320; genus UBA9320. Next base: position 7,427 of record DNHN01000272.1, read on the forward strand.
AAAAGAGCTGGGTTATGGTTTTTATAGTGGTGCACGGCATATCGCTTTAGGTGAAAATGATGAAATTTACGTTTCCATGTACCTCAATGGGTTCGGAAGTGGCTGGCGAATAGTGGACGGTTCTGGTACTAAAAATGGTACTGGGTATGTAAATACCATTTCAAAGTTCAATAAAACGGCTACCAGTCTGGTTTGGAGTGTTGAGTATGATATTGCAGATATTGGTCTGATATATGATCTCGCGGTGGATAAAGACAATCAAGTGTACTTCCTCGGAAACATTACAGCGAACAAAACGGTATTGGGCTCGACTACTCCCGCTTCGAGCAGAACCAACTACCTAGTTTGGCTTGGTTCTAATGGCACTTATAAAGATAAGGTCATAACTACATCTGTAGATGCCAAGCAAAGTAACCTATCGCAGATTGAGGTTATAGACAGCACCCGAATGTATATCGCTGGAAATTCCTTCAATGATTCCTTGGGAATTGGTTCATCCAAGGTGTATAGTCTTACTGCGGATCCTAACAAGAGTTTTTTTTTCGTAGCAGAGTTGGTCGATTTTGATTCTATTTCCTGGTATCGAAGCACATCTCATAGACTGGCGTCATTTAATTTAAATGGTAAACTGAAAATAAGTGGCGACTTCTTATTTTTATCCATTTTACAAAATTCAAGTGGATTCTCATTCGGAGGTCTTTCTACGAGTGCTGCAGCACCTGCTGTGGTAAGTAAGCTAGATAGGCTTGGTAACGTGCTTTGGTTCTTACCGATAAGCTCATCATCTCCGCCCTTGTTGTCGGCTATTGGAAAGCAAGATTTATTGTATTCAGGAGCCTTTTCAGGTACTATCAGTTTAAGTCCATTTTCATTTCGAAATACTGCCTCAATTCCAAAACCATTTATTGCGCGCACCGCAGATTACAGTATTACACGAGGAGAAGTTCTTGAAGGACCTTATTGTGCAGGAGATAGTATTCTTATACCATACGAGCGAGCAGGAGAGTTTGATACAGCTAATACATTCATTGCAGAACTAAGCGATGAAGCAGGTGATTTTTTTGGCCGGCAACGTGAATTGGGTAGATTGAAATATGATAAGGACTCTACCATCGTTGGTACATTGCCACTCTTTCAAGTGGCATCTTCAGATAAGTATCGCATAAGGATAACCTCTACCAACCCAGTAGTGCAAAGCTATTATAGGTTAGACACACTCAGCTTACTTATCTACAGTACTGACGATGCAGACCCTGGCCCAGATACCTCTGTTTGCTACGGTGATACTATCCAACTTTCCACCTTTGGTGGTACTATTTGGAGCTGGTCTCCAGCCTACAACATGTTAGATAGTACGGTTCGAGCACCCTTAATCTTCCCGAGGGTAGATACTGTTTATCAAATTATTATAGGAGATAGTAGTGGCTGTGGAGCACCTGATACTGCAGATATTAGAGTGAGCATAAAGGCGAGTCCTGAGTTCATTTTCCAAAGTCAGTCGGATACCATAGGCTGTCGAGATAATCTAGTAAAACTGATAGCTGGCTTTGTTGGCGGGTCGGAAACCCACTACCTCCGATGGTTCAATAATGGCGGTTTGATACGAACTAAGGCTACAACAGATTTTTCTGATAGTATAGAGTTTAGACTAAGTGTGAATAGTAATATAATGGTGGTGTTGACGGATAGTTGCTCTTCTATACAAGATACTGCGTACTTTCTTATCAGAGTGCCAGAAAATGTGGTAATTGATAGTTTTCCTCCAGATACATTAGTGTGTAAAGGTGAATCTGTCGATTTTTTTACGTCAGCTAGTCATTTTTACCAGGATAGTATAAGCTATTTGTGGAGAATCGGGAACACCACCTTGGGTACGGATTCCCTGCTTAACTTCCAAGCAAATGAAACTTCTCAAATAAGATTAGCGATCATTAATAGTTGTAATGCCCAAACGGTAAATTATTCGTTTCGAGTAACAACGCGACCAGAGCTAGCTACTAGTATTTCTAATATGTCGTCCCTAGACACCTTTTGTGCAACAGACAATATTGTCTATGCTGCAGAAGTGAGTGGCGGACTAAATCCCTCCTCGGTAACACCTCGTTGGATTATAAATACAGATACGGTTCTCTCAGATACCTTGAGACTCGAAGCAAGCACTTTATTAGATTCTTTTCCAACTACTTATGACTATGAAGTTTTAGCAATAGCAGACGATGGGTGTACTTCACCTTCAGACACGACGACATTCAGGTTCTATATTAGAGAACCACTCCAACTTGATTCACTCTCATCCATAGATACCTTGCTTTGCGATGGAGATGAAATAGAAGTGCGTGCATTTGCCTCCGCTGGATATGGTGTTTATGGGTATCAATGGACTAGCGGTTCACAATCTTTTGGTACTTCTAGTTTAGCAATTTTAAATGTAGATAGCTTAGCAAAAGGATGGAATATGATCCAAGCTAGAGTGGAAGATGGCTGTGGAAGTGCAGATAGCTTGACTCTCGACGTCTTTGTGCCAAATGATCTTAACACTAATTTAGGAGATGATATCCAACTTTGCAATGGGCAAGAAAACGTGTTCACCTCTAGTTATAATGGAGGATTGAGCGAAGGTTATACCTTCCAATGGACAGTAGGAAGTGAGGTAGTCAGCACCACGGATAGTTTATTGTTTAGTGGAATCAATCATTCCCTTTTTACTGATTCTAGCATTCAAGTAATATTTAATTTTGAAGATGGATGTATGAATGAGGTTTCAGACTCATTCACTATTTCTGTTACGCCAAGAGTAGTAATTAGTTTTGATGCTGATTCAACACACCGCTTGCAAAACCAAGACACAACCATCTGCAGAGGTGAAGAGATATTGCTGAGCTATACCACCTTTTATAATGAAAATGAACGGGTGAATTGGTTGTTGGACGGTGTTGAAGTTGGCTTAGGTGAAAATTTCACCTTTGATGCAATTTATCAACAAGCAAAGTCAGACTATCTATTGCAAGTAGCTGTCTACGATAGTTGCTCGCAAAGTAGCGATACAGCTTCTATTCAGATTAGACTCAGAGACCCTCTCAGCCTTGCAGCACTAGCAGATACTGTGCTGTGTATTGGAAATAATGTGATGTACACGGCGGTTGCCAGCGGAGGTGTTTCTGCCAATTATGTATTTGAGTGGACGGATATGTTAACTGGAACAACGCTCAGCACTACTGAGGTTCTTTCGCTATCGGACGTATCTACTTCGCGAAATATACGATTGACCCTGAGCGATGGGTGTACAGTCGAAGATGACGCCGTTGATTTTGAAACAGTAGTTTTAGGTGCATTGGACGTACAGATTTCTACTTCTGATAGTTGTACCGATGTTCCAATAACGCTTTCAGCCGTAGGTACAGGGGGCCGTGTTGCTACCTACGATTATATGTGGTATGCTGACAATGAAGTATTGGCGAGTGGAAGTAGTGTAACCGTAACTCCTAGTAGCATAACGGAATACAAAGTAGTATTCAAAGATGGATGCACGCTACAGCCCGATAGTGCGACAAAGCGTATTGGACCTAAGCCATCTTTTGAAATAGATGAGATAGAAGATGGATGCGAACCGCTAGAGATAACGTGGAACGCAACGGCACTTACTCCCGATACATATACTTTTACCCTCTTGGACAATTCTGCAAGAACAGAGGAGAATCTTCAATCGACCTATGAGTACATGGCAGAAGACTACGATTTTTGGATAAAGGGCGAAGACGAGCTAGGGTGCATAGATTCTGTCAGGTCTACATTTACCGTAAAGCCATTGCCTAATCCTGCGTTTAGTTGGTCTCCTGATTACCCAAGTTATAAGCAGCCAGAAGTCACATTTTTAGCACAAGCAGATAATGTCGAATATAGTTGGTTTAGAGATGGTGTTGTGGTAGGTAGCTCCAAATCATATAGCACTACTTTCGATGATATAGGTTTTTACAATGTTAAATTAGCCGTAGAACTAGAGGGCTGCCAAGATTCGTTAACGAATACGGTAGAGTTCATTGATACCTATAAATGGCTAGACGTTAATTCTTTTACCCCAAATAATGATGGTTTAAATGATGTTTATACCCCTTATTTAACTGGAGTAAGTATAGTGAGGTACGAAATATACAATCGGTGGGGTCAGCTAGTTTTCCAAGGGGATAAGGCTAATCCTGCTTGGGATGGTACTTTTTTAGGAAGTCCTGCTCAAGATGGAGTTTATACAGTCCTACTTTCTGTTCAAGACACAAAAAATAGAAACTATTATTACCGCTCCTCGCTTCACTTATTAAGGTAGACCTCAGTTCGTCTAGGCTGACTGATTTTCACAGAACATCTATAATAACAGCTTTTGTCTCTCTGCCTTTGGTGTATTAGCCATAGTATTCAACAAAAAGAAAACCTAGAAGAGAGTACACTCTGTAAATAGTAAAAAGAGTTAAGAACCGGCCTCTTTTTTCATGCGGTCAGCCAATTCTTCTCCGAGGTAGTTATCTATTAAAGAATGAGCTAAATAGATAATCGGAGTAAGTATCACCGCTACAAAAAACTTGTAGAAGTAATTGTTAAACCCTACGGCAAGAACCAATGCCCAGCTCCAATCCGCACCCAGTTTAAATGCTATAATGAGCACCACGAAGCTGTCTACAAACTGACTGACGAGCGTACTTCCCGTTGCTCTGAGCCATACCTTCTTTTCACCGGTAAGCTTTTTTAATTTATGAAAAACAGCTACATCGAGTATCTGTCCGACTAAAAAAGCGACTAATGACCCTAGTATAATCCATAGTCCTTGACCAAATATTTTTGCAAATGCCAATTGAAAGTTTGGGACACCTTGATCTGCTGCACTTTCTACCCACCAATCTGCAGGCGAAAGATGAATGGCGGCATAGACCATCAAGAATGCAAAGGATATTAAACCTACCGCTAAATACGAAAGGAATTTTACACCGCGGGTGCCATAATACTCGTTTATGATGTCAGTCATAACAAAGACTACAGGCCATAAAACTACACCTGCAGTTAGGTTAAAGCTCATCCGCTCACCGAAAAGCATATATTGAAATGGTTCTAAGCCTAAAGTACCTTCTAAAGAAAATATCTTAACACCAATAAACTCGGCAATGAGGGCATTTGCAATGAAAAATCCACCTAGGATAAGGAAGAGTTTGTTTTCTTTTTTAGCTAAGATGTTCATTTATGTATCTATTTTGACTGGCTTGTGGAAACAAAGGCACAAATATTGTATTTAGTAACTTTAACATTGCAACAATATATAATGAAGTTCGTTTTTAGTCTACTAATAGTCATAGGTTCTTATACAGCTATGGCACAGCAAGATGCCTTGAGTTTTTACAATTCAGGCATAGATAAATTTGAAGAGGGTAACATGCTTGGAGCCATTAAGGACTTCGATTCTGCTATAGTCAGAAACCCTAAGTTAGCCGAGGCCTATTGGGGTAGGGGAAGTGTTTTTGCACAACTTGAGCAACACAATAAAGCGTTAAAGGACCTCAATCAATGCATTCTTATAGATCCGGGAGTGGGTGACGCATTCTATAACAGAGCGTATGTTTTTATGGCTCTCGGTGAGCAACAGAAAGCGTTGAATGATCTGAACATGTATATACTGCTCAATCCGAATGATATCAATGGCTATTTATCACGACTTGATATAGAAGTGAAAAACTCCATGCATCAAGAGGCCTTTGCCGACATGGAAAAGATAGCTACACTTGAGGCAAAAGGCCCTACCGAACTAATTCAAAGAGCCCGAGTGAAATACCTAATGAAAGACACTGTAGGCTCCATAGGTGATTTAGATGCGTGTATAAGTAAGTTGCCTACTTTTATGGATGCTTATTTTTTAAGGGGTAAATACCATTATGAATTTGGGGCATATAACCAAGCGCTTCAAGACCTAAATATTTATCTAATGGCCAACGACGAAGATCACGAAGCATTTGTAATGAGAGGTGAGTGCTATGCACGTCAGTCGGAGTATAGTTTAGCTGCAGATGATTATACTAAAGCTATCGCTGTGAAAACAGATGATCCTACCTATTATTTTGATAGAGGGTTTTTCTACATTCAGCTAGAGGAATACAAGAAAGCACAAGTAGACTTTAAAAAAGCCATACTTTATATGCACCCCGATACCAAGCTAACGTATTTTAATTTAGGCATAGCAGAATACCGACTGGGCAATAAAGAAGATGCGTGTAAATACTGGAAAAATGCTGGGGATGTAGGACTAGACTACCTGCTGAAGTACTGTCAGTAGTGAGTTCTAGGTTGCTATTTCTTTAATTCAAATATACCGAACTTACTCACGCCCCATTTTGCTAGGCGATACTGAATGGATACAAGCAATACGCCTAATCCATAAATAGAGCTACGCTTGAGATTAATCGAGCTGGCATCATCAAAATACTTCGTCGGACATGTCACTTCACCGATTTCGAAACCGGCAAAGAAGACTTGAGCAGTCATCTGATTGTCAAAGACAAAGTCGTCTGAATTTTTCTCAATATCTATCTTGTCAAAGATGCGCGTATCGAAGGCTCTATAGCCAGTGTGGTATTCGCTTAGTTTTTGATTGATTAGTATGTTTTGGAATAACGTCAGGATTCTGTTGGCTACATATTTGTACCAGGGCATTCCTCCTTTAAGTGCTCCTTTGCCCAATATACGGCTAGCATATACTGCAGGGAAAACTCCGTTTGCAATAATACTGCACATACTTTTTACGAGCAGTGGAGTATACTGGTAGTCAGGGTGCACCATTATCACGATGTCTGCACCTATTTCAACTGCTTTATTGTAGCAGCTTTTTTGATTTCCTCCGTATCCACGATTGTTATCGTGGACGATAACGTGATTCACACCTATGCGTTTGGCTAAACCTGCAGTATCATCCTTACTAGCATCATCTACTAATATGGTTTCATCTACTATGTCAAAAGGAAGCTCTTTGTATGTTTTTTCGAGGGTTTTTGCAGC
>DNHN01000017.1 GCA_003485825.1 Bacteroidota bacterium
GTGCCTTCTGCTTTTTCTACAATACCTGCGGTGGTTGTAAATGGTGACATCACTACTGCATCTTCTGGCTCGTATCCACGTATATATCCAAAGGTAAACCGAAGTGTGCCATTCGCATCTGGGATAAATTTACCCCCATTCACATCCATTTCTAAATCGTTGAAACGAGGAATAATAGCATCTATTTCAGCATTTATTTGGTTCATCTCCACCTGCATAGCCCCAAATACTTCATTCACCTGTCGTCCCATAGTTATTAGCGGGTCTTTTGTTCCTAAGTACTTTGCTAAATTCTTATTCATTGCCTTCGTGTTTTTTTCAATGTTTCGAAGCTTTGAATCCTGCCATAAACTAGTAGCATATTCGTACATAGCATCTTTAGTGTTTGGTACATCTGCTGGTTTAAAAATACTGGCCACACTAGATAGCTTACTATGAGATAAGCGGTAAATTAGCTCTACAAATAGCTTCCTCTCCATGCTCTCCACTGGCTCGATGCCTCTATACCCAGCTAAGTCCTTTAGCACTTTTTCACTGTTCTCGTCTAAATAGAGCTTCCGATCTTCTTCGCTCCTATCCGCATGAAGAGCGATGTATGCTGGCCCTGAGAATATGGCATTGCCATAGAGTTGGTTTAAGTATAAATAGTCTCTACTTAGCTCAAACTTACGTTTGTATAATTCTCTATTTTTCGTAAAATAAGACGCATAATTCGCTAATTTCGGTGTTTTCAGTGCATGCTGCTCTAAGTACGCTTGATCTTTGTATGTCTGCGATATCACATCTGTTCGACTAAGACCTTGCATCTTTCCTTTGAAGTTTTTAGTAACATTACTTAAACTAGCTAATTTACCACTATACCTCAGCTGCATATCCACATCATCACCGGCAAACTCTTCAATAGCTGCTATTCTAAAATCATACCAATCTGATATGATTGGGAGTACATAATTATTTTGGTAATCCAAAAACTCTGCTGTTTGGTTTCTGTATGTCCTACCTGGATAACCTAGTACAAACGTAAAGTCACCTTCTTTTGTGCCTGCTGGATTGATTTCTAAATGACTCTCCGGGGTATAAGGTATTCCATTCTCGTATGCTCTAACCACGCTAAAATCAGCATTGTGACGTGGCCATTCCCAATTGTCTGTTTCACCACCATACTTCCCTATATTTTTAGGTGGCACATACACGAGTCGCACATCAGTCAAAAGTTTATACCTAAACAGGGTGTAATTCTTTCCTACGAGCATCTCAGATACTTCCACCACTAGGTCAGGATTTAGTTCCTGTTCCTTTTGCTCTAACGCCGCAATCCTCTTTTTAATAAGCTGCTGTCTGTCCGTAGCAGAAGCGTCATTGCCTATGCCCTCCATTATTTCTTCACTCACATCCACATAGGATTGTGTTATTTTACACGGAAGAGTAGTTTTAATTTCACTAGCGTTATCTGCAGCATAAAAACCATTTTCTAAATAGTTGTTTTCAGAACTACTCGCAGACGCTACCGAGCTAAAGACACAATGATGGTTGGTAATAATAAGTCCCGTTTCTGATATGAATGACCCTGTACACCCACCTAAACGCACCATTGCGTTAACCAATGCAGGCTTAGACTCATTGTATATCTCAGATACAGGTATTTCAAGTCCGGCTTTTTTGAGATCCAACCCTGACATCTGACTCATGGGAAACATACCCTCATCATCCACTGTATGTTTAAATGATAATAAAAGTCCTACCACTAGGACTACTCCTATTGCTTTTTTCATGTTATTCTATTCTTTTAGTATTGCCTAATTCAAAAAAAAGATGCCTTTATGAAATTTGTAAGCATCTCATTATCACAACTTTTTATATCCTTAACCTTTCCACTCCACTCATTATTTCCCTGGTAGATAAAGATTACATCATCACCAATATCGAACACCGTTTTCATATCATGCGTATTAATGATTGTGGTAATATTAAATTCTTCTGTAATTTGCTGGAGAAGTTCATCTATCAGCCTACTTGTCACCGGATCTAGGCCGGAGTTTGGCTCATCGCAAAATAGGTACTTAATATCTAGAGCTATAGCCCTTGCTATACCTACCCTTTTCTGCATACCTCCACTTATTTCCGCAGGATACTTATCATTTATCCCCCGCATATCTACCTGCTCTAAGCAGAAATTTACACGATCTCTTCGCTCCGCTTTAGTCATTTTGGTAAACATCTTAAGCGTAAACTCCACATTCTCCTCTACGGTAAGTGAATCAAAAAGTGCTGTCCCCTGAAATAGCATCCCAATCTCTCTGCGCACCTCTCTAAGTGCTGAGTATTCCAAGTTAGTAAAATCTCTATCATCATAGAATACATTACCCGATGTGGGTGTCAGTAATCCTACCATACATTTCATCATTACACTTTTCCCACTCCCGCTGCTTCCAATTACGAGGTTGACTTTACCCGTTTCAAACTTGGCATTGATACCTTTGAGTATCTCTTCTCCGTCAAAAGATTTTCTTACATCTCTTAATTCTATCATAACATTAACTGAGCAAGTAGGTAATCCGAAAATAAAATGGCAACTGCGCTATATACTACAGCCTTGGTACTACTGGCACCAACTTCCAATGCTCCTCCCTCAGTAGTATATCCCTGAAAGGCAGACACACTGGTTATGATAAAAGCGTATGTCACGGCTTTTACAAGAGCAAAAAATAAATTATACGGTAAAAAGGACTCACGCGCCCCTTGTAAATATTCTTCTGATGTTAAAATTCCAGATGCTTCTCCTGCTATTACTCCTCCAAGGTTACTAAGAAAAATAGATACGATTACAAGCATAGGTATCATAATTAAACCAGCCACGATCTTAGGTAATGCTAGATAACCACTGGAGTTAATACCCATTACTTCTAAAGCATCTACCTGCTCGCGTACTTTCATAGATCCTATCTCTGAAGCTATATGAGACCCTACTTTACCTGCCAATACGAGACACGTAATGGTAGGTGCCAACTCTAACATAGAGGAATCACTGACTATACTTCCAATTACAGGTTTAGCAATCAACGGTGAGATTAACTGATAAGCGATTTGTAATGTGGTAACAGCGCCTTGAAAAATGGCGATAATCACAACAATAGAGAGTGAACCAACGCCTATATTGTTCATCTCGGTTATGGTCCTGTCTAGGTAAACACTCAGCTTCTCAGGCTTGCTAAACATGCCTTTAAGAAACAGTAAATATTTACCAAATTGATAAAAAA
>DNHN01000269.1 GCA_003485825.1 Bacteroidota bacterium
TAGGAGATATGGACTTTAAAGTAGTAGGAAACGCTGACGGTATCTATGCTGTACAAATGGATATGAAAGTAGAAGGTCTTTCATATGATGTGCTAGAAGAAGCACTAGTACAAGCAAAAGAAGGTAGAATGCATATTTTAGGAGAGATGGAGAAAACAATCTCTGCTCCCAAGTCTAGCCTTAAAGATCACGCTCCTCAGATTGAGGTGATGATTATACCTAAAGATAAAATCGGTGCGTGCATCGGTTCTGGTGGTAAGGTTATTCAAGAAATACAAGCGCAAACAGGTGCTGTTATTACTATAGAAGAAGATGGTGATACAGGAATCGTAGAGATATCTGGTGTGGGAAGTGCCCCAATAATAGCTGCTAAAGAGTGGATTACGGGTATCATCACAGATCCAGAGCCAGGAACAGAGTACACTGGTAAGATTACTAAGATAATGGACTTCGGTGCATTTGTAGAGATACTTCCAGGTAAAGAAGGACTACTTCACATCTCAGAAATTTCTTGGGAACGCATAGAAACTATGGATAAAGCTCCTTTAAAAGAAGGACAAGAAGTGACTGTGAAGTTGCTAGCCGTAGATGAGAGAAGTGGTAAACTTAAGCTAAGTATGAAAGTACTTACTGAGAAGCCAGAAGGCTATGTAGAGCGTCCACCAAGAGAGCGTAGAGACAATGACCGTAGAGGTGGTGGTAGAGATGATAGACGTGGCGGAGGTAGAGATAACCGAGGCGGCGGTAGAGACAATCGTGGAGGAGATCGTAGAGATAATCGAAACGACCGTCCTGACAACAGAAATAGAGAAGATAAGCCAGCTTCAGACTCTAGCGAGGATGTAGGGTAACCATACTCTTTTGTCACCTCTCGATACATTTGCCTGAGGCAAACACTCGAGATGACAAAAGGATTCTATTAATGAAAGGCGAGCCGAGAGGCTCGCCTTTTTTAGTTGCTTTTTTGTGACGGTGTCTCTCCTTTAGCTATAGGATACAACTCTAAATTGTCTTTACTTTGAACCATGAAATATTTGAAGATATTGGCAGTGGTGGTGCCACTAGTCATAGGGTTCCAATCCTGTAAAAAGGAAAAAAAAGAAGAAGAGCCAGCATTACAGGAAGAAGAAGTAGTGTCAGTAGATACCATTACTTACAGTACCTTTAGTAAGCAGCGGATTGCCTTTGGGGGTGGTGAAAGTCAGACCGTAGAAAAGACCTTTACTCTGCATCCTACAGAGCGTAATATTGATAATATAAAAATGTTCGTGCAGTTAGATTGTCCTACAGGTGGATGTAATATCTGGGATGTCTATGCTAATATAAAAGTGAAAGACAAAGAAGCAGACGAGTGGTACGAGATAGGTAGATATATCACTCCTTATGGAGTAAATACCTCTCCACTTGAAAAAGGAATAGAAATAGATGTCACTGATTTTAAATCATTGCTTCACGGCGAAGTAGACCTTAGGGCTCGTATAGAAACATGGGGCGCTGATGGTTGGAATCTTACCGTAAACTTCGAAGTGACTACAGGAGTGCCAGATTATCAGTATTATGCAGTTAGTCCATTGCTAATGTATGACCAGTGGTCTACTTCAGGCGTTCCCTACGGCAAAGAACACGGGTTGGACCTGACCAGGACGATTACTGTTTCTAGTGGTGCAGAGGAAACTGCGCTACGCACCGTGATCTCTGGATGGGGGCACGCTACTCCTTTAGATCCAGGAGGAAGACCGTGTGCAGAGTGGTGTTTTCGCACGCATAACATTAAGCTAGATGGAGTAAATACATTTGATCACTACATGGGGCCAATGGGCTGTGCAGCTAACCCTATAAAAAATCAGCGAGGCAACTGGGAGCCAGATAGAGCAGGGTGGTGTCCGGGTATGGCAGTGCCGGTGCGCACAGATGTGCTTGGAGATGCTAATGCAGGGAATACGCTAAGCTTTGAGTATGATTACCAAGACTGGACTTCGGATGGAGGAACCGCTTCTGGTCAGGATGGAGCTTATTATGCTACGTCTTGTTTTGTAATAGTAAAGAGCAATGAGCCGATAGCTAAAGCCACTGTGGTGGAGTAAGAGGCTTTTGTTCACCTCTCGATAAATTCGCCATTCGGCGAACACTAGAGATGACAAAAGAACTAAAAAAGGCGAATCGAGGGGTTCGCCTTTTTGTCTTATTATTTAGGGATTATTAAAACAGTGTCTCGGGTATGGCTGATAATATCAATGTGGTTATAACGAAATTTTAGCCTTATCAATGAATCGTCTTCTTTGATATTTAGCGATTCATAAAAATCTCCCTATCGAGTTCAATTAATGCTTCTTATTTTCTAATACACCATACTTTAATTCGAACACATTGTATTTGTATCCTGGTCCTAAAAAGTTGTAGCCTTTTCTTAGTGCTATATTTTCTTGCTTTGAGATAGTAGATTTTTTTTAAAAGGGAGTAAAGAAGGCGTTGGAGAACAGTGTTCCAGTAAAAGGTTTCCTTAGGGTTAGAATGAAAACAGAAATAGGAATAGCTAGGAAGACCCTGAAGAACCTAATGAGTCGTAGTCAGGAATTTTACTGCTTTATTTCTTGTGGTCAGCATCCAGGTGGTTTACTCAGAGGTGTCCTCATGATGCCCCAAATATAATTCGTAGGCTTTAGAATTCTCAGCTACCCCCAATTCACCCACTTTCTCCCCTTGCACTCCAAAATCACCTTTTTTATCCGTCCATAAACGCTAATTCAGACTTTTTACGGGAATTTATGCCACCTTATATGTGTCTAATAATCAAGTAGATAACATTGATTGTGGAATACTTATTTGAAAAAGTGGGAGATAGTGGGAGAAAGTGGGGGAATTCGTTTTACTTTTGACATTAATAAATAAATTATCAGTGTCTAAACCACTTTACATAGGAGAGTTCGAAGTCAAACTAGACGACAAGGGTCGTGTGGTTTTGCCTGCGGGTCTTAAAAAGCAGCTTCCAAAGGATGCTGTAGGTAAGTTGGTGGTGAACAGAGGTTTTGAAAAATGCCTTACGCTATACACTCGAAAAGATTGGGATGATGAGCTTAGAGGGCTTAACTCGCTGAATCATTTCAATAAGAAGCATCGTATGTTCATTCGTCAGTTTAGCAATGGAGCTACCGAGGTGCAGTTGGATAACTCATCTCGTATGTTGGTTCCTAAAAAACTGTGTGAATATGCAGAGATAAAAAACGAAGCGATTTTCTATGCTTATGGAAATAGGATAGAGATTTGGAGCAAGCATCTGTATGAAGATATGATGGATGTGGATGCAGATGATTTTGCTGATTTAGCTGAGGATGTAATGGGCGGCGCTAAAGGAGATGGAGGTGATGATGAGTAATTATCACGTGCCTGTAATGCTCCGCGAGTGTGTTGAAGGGTTGAATATTAATCCCAAAGGCACCTACGTAGATGTAACATATGGCGGAGGTGGTCATTCTCAAGCGA
>DNHN01000277.1 GCA_003485825.1 Bacteroidota bacterium
AAACTTATTCTTCCACATCATGCTCTCTACTGGCTTGATGGTACGCTTGTTATATTTCGCGTTTTTCTTCTTGTTGTACATTACCTCTACGTCTCCCTCTACTACGAAGTAAATCAATTGACCTATCGGCATTCCTTTGTAGACTCTCACCGGCTGAGTTACACTTATCTCTAGTGTCCACGTATTACAAAAGCCTACATCACCCTTACCTGCAGTAGCGTGTATGTCTATACCCAAACGACCAGTACTACTTTTCCCTTCTAAAAAAGGGATGTGTGCGTGCGTCTCCGTATACTCCTCGGTAACACCTAGATACAATACCCCTGGCTGCAGCTCGAAACCGTCGATAGGAATCTCAAAATGCTCAATTTTATTGTGTTTCTGAGCATCAAGTACTCTATCCGTATAGCAAGCAAGATGCTTACCCAAGTGTACGTCATAGCTATTGGTACCAAGATCATCTCTATTAAAAGGCTCTATGAGGATGGTTCCTTTTTCTATTTCTTCTAAGATTCGTGTATCGCTAAGTATCATTGGTTTTTGATTGGGTCAATTTTAGAACATAAATTCTACTTTCCAAAGATACAGACTACGGTCATCACTACAACTTACAAACATATTTTCGTCTAGCCATTCTACTTTGTTGATACAATTGGTGTGCCCATCGTACCGATCTAGGTCTATTACCTTGAGTAGTTCTAACTCTTTACTCCAGAGCTTTATTGACTTATCCATACTACTACTCAGCAGTATATGGCCGTTATAGCTCAGACTCTTCGCCTGATACTCATGTGCAGGAACACTGTGCACTTCCTTCCCGATAGTGAGATCCCACGCTCGTATCATCGCATCTCGCCCCGTACTCACTAGTGTATTCTCGTCTATCAATGCTAAGGCAAATACTGAATTGGTGTGCCCCATTAACTTTTGTTTTACCTCATACGTCGATTTATCTAACTCATATATGATATTGTCTGACGCTCCTACAAAAAGTGAGTCTTCTGACTCCACAGCACATCTTAAGCTGTCAGGAGCTAGCAACATTGTGTTTTTACCGAAGTGACCGCCAACGCTATCTGCTATGGTTTTAGGTCTGAGTAAGACTCCGTCTTCACCGCCACTGTATTTTCCACCTATAAAAAACACTCCTCCCTGATGCAGCTGAGTGGACTCCACCAAACTATTAGTGGCCAAGTCTACGGTATAAATCACCCCACTCCTACTGCCTACTTTTAGCGTATTACCTACCTTAGCTATACTATAAAAAGCTTCGCCACTTTGAAGTATCATAGTCCCTTCTTCGGGGTTATCTATATCCCACTTTACCACAAAACCTCCTGCACAAGCAGAATAGATAGTGCGCGTCTCTGCATCTAACACAAAATCGTAAATAGAGTCCTTGTGCCCTGCGAATTGTGCTACTTTTGTAATCTGAATATCTGGTCTACGTGCCATTACATACGAAGAAACATATAAAGAACGGAATAGTTGCACTCTGGCACATCACTGAGACCAAAGAAGAACTGCAAGAAATGCTACCACAAGCATGGCTGGACAAACTGGACCTGACTAAAGTAAGCAGACACAACCTTGCCGCTCGAGTCCTTGCACATCAAGTAAGCCCAGATTTTGCACCGCTAGAAAAAGACGAATATGGCAAACCGTACTTTGATAGTGAGGACCACAAAATAAGTATAACACACGCCGGAGAATATGCCGGATTTATCCAAACAGAAAAACGTGAGTGTGGTATAGACATGGAGGAAATCACAGAACGTGTGCGAAGAATCCAGTCTAAGTTTATGCGTGAAGACGAAGAGCCTTTCTTGGCAGAAGGTTTACCAGGACTTTTTGCCGTATGGTGTGCCAAAGAAGCGATGTACAAGCACTATGGACTTAAGGCTCTTGACTTTAAACAAAATATGAGACTAGACTACCAAAAACTAGCAGAAAAAGGGAGGCTTACTGGCCATATTTTTAAGGAAGATTATACCGTAACCTTAACGTTAGATTACGAATTTTTCGAGAATTACCTAATCTTGCATACGACGTAATGAGTAAAACAATCTGGATAACAGGAGCAGGAAGCGGCATAGGCAAGGCGTTGGCGTTAGCCTATAATGAAAATGGCAATACCATTATACTCTCGGGTCGCAAAAAAGTACAACTAGACGAAGTTGCAAGCTTACTCTCAAGCTCCTATGTACTGCCACTTGACGTCTCAGAAGAACAAGCCATAGCTACTGTAGTAGCAGAAGTAGAAGCTAAATACGGTAGCGTAGATATTCTTATAAATAATGCCGGCGTAAGTCAGCGTGCCTTGGTCACCGAAACATCCAATGAGGTAGGTCGTCAACTCATGGAGGTAAACTTCTTTGGCAGTATCCACCTTACTAAAGCGGTACTTCCACTCATGGTAAAAGCAGGTAAAGGGAACATCGTAGGGATGAGCAGTGCCGCAGGCAAGTTCGGTTTCCCGCTGCGTTCATACTATTCAGCGAGTAAGCATGCATTACACGGTTTTTATGAATCCTTAGGTCTAGAGCTAAAAGACACGGATATCCATACCACCCTAGTTTGCCCAGGCAGGATAAAGACAGACATCAGTAAAAATGCCCTAAAAGGAGACGGATCTCCGCAAGCTGAGATGGACCCAGGACTAGAAAAAGGGGTAGATGTAACTGTATGTGCAGCTAAAATCAAACGTGGCATAGCGCGTAACAAATCAGAAATATACGTAGGTGGTGGAGAGATTTTGATGATCTACTTCAAACGTTACACTCCTTGGCTATTTCGGTTTATTGCTAAGAGGGTAAGTCCGAAATAAAATTCAATTTGCCCACCAAACCTCCTTCAAGTATCTTCGCAACCCTTGAAAAAAGAAATAAGCGGAATACAGCAAATGGGGATAGGCATCCCTAACGTCCACGAGGCTTGGACGTGGTATCGTAAAAATTTAAGTATGGATGTGCCGGTGTTTGAAGAAGCGGCTACTGCAGCACTAATGCTACCCTATACCGGAGGCAAACCACATGATAGACATGCTATCCTCGCTATGAATATGCAAGGCGGTGGTGGTTTTGAGATATGGCAATATACCAGTCGTACTCCTGTAGCAGCTAGTTTTGAGCCTAAACTGGGAGACCTAGGTATCAACATCTGCAAGATAAAGAGTCCAAATGTAAAAGAAGCATTTGCAGATTTTGATAAGACGTATCTGGTATCTAAACAAGTAGAAACTACACCCAATGGGCTACAACATTTCTTTGTAAAAGATCCCTATGGAAATCAATTTCAGATCATAGAGTCAGACGATTGGTTCCAAGATAGAGGCGATACTACAGGTGGTGTATATGGCGCAATAATTGGGGTTTCAGATATGGAGAAATCCATCGCTTTCTACAGTTCTATATTGGGATATGACAAAATAGAGTGGCAAGGAGAAGGTCAGTTTTCAGATCTTCACTCCTTAAAAAGTGGAAAGAGTAA
>DNHN01000107.1 GCA_003485825.1 Bacteroidota bacterium
GATATTTTAACAGTATCTGGCGGAGGAGTAGGAGTAGGTGGTGGTGGAATGTATGCAGGGTCGTCAGTAGTCACATTGAAACACAATTGATTTCCTTCACAGACACTGTATGAGTAAGGACCTTCTACTTCAGGTGGATTATTACTGGGGCAACTCATTACTATTACCTGCATATCCCTCCGTGTAACTCCAATTTGCTTGTAAACACCTAACGAATCCTTACGCCACTCTATCATTTGTATGACGACTACAGCTATTTCTGAGCAATTAGTTGGCGTAAAAATTAAATCACCACTGGAAGGGTCCAAGTAAGTGCCTATTGGCGGGTTTGCTGAAGGAATTGCAGTTGGGTAACTAGTGCCCGGCGGATAGTATGGTGTAATAGGATCTAAATATGTACGAGGTGAAGCGTAGTTACATTCGGTTCCTCTATTTTGAAAGGCCTTTCCAAAAGAGTAACTAATCGAGTCTCTATCAGAGGTATCCACCGCACCGTTATTAAAAGTAAAAGGCTGGTCACAGCACAGAATGGCAACTGGATCATTGGATAGGTTTGGAGAAGAGTTACAAGGAGCAGCACAAGCATTAATCTCACAAGAAGTATAAAACCACTGCTGACTTTGACCCGTTGTTATTCCCACATTTCTTACGGCTAAACGTACAGATATTTCAAAATCACAGCATCCAGCGTTTATATCACTACGTACATCTATGGTGCCCTCAAAAGTGTGTTTTTCTATTCCGTGCGGAAACGTACCATTACATGGTTGCTCACACCTGCTTTTCGCTGAATTACACGTAGTGGTAATATCAACTATGCCAGTGCGAGTCATGCTGACCGAGGACAAGTTTTTGACCTTACCAGAAGTGGTGCAACGTAAAGACAAGCTGGTAGGAGCTGAAGAGCTACTGCTGCAGTTTTCACTAGTACCACACTTAGGACTTTGACCAAGTACAAAGCACCCGTTGCAGTCACGATAAAAATTGAAAATAATCTTATATATACCTGGCGTATCTGCACACTGATAGGTCATATCAGATCCTATGATATGATCGGCTTTAGCAGAACTTGCCAGCGTTAATGCAAATAACAGAGCTACGACTGTTTTTAAAGCTATTGATTTCATATGGTTCGTAAGAAGACCATTAGGGGAACTACTTAGTTGCACCTTAAGATTTAATTAGTCCTTCATTCAAAAGTAAAGAATAATGAGTACAATGCCTTATTCTTTTGCACCTTTACCTTTTCGGAAATCCGATACCCCACTATCCATAGCACTTCATTTTCTGTGCAAAGAAGAGGGATATCACCTTTTTCAAGTATGTTTATTTTTTGATCCGTATAAAAGTCGCTAAGTAGTTTGCTGCCCTTCATGCCTAACGGCTGTATCCTATCTCCAGTATTCCAAAAACGCAAAGTGAGCGGGAAAAGACTATCGTCTATAGTGACAGTTTCTTCATACGAGTTGCCTGAAAATATAGCTTCAGAAGTGCGGTGCAGTGTTAGTGTATTGGCGCCAATGGAGTATCTGCCTGGACCGGGAACAGTAACCGACTCGTTATGAAAAGTTCTCTTCTTACGAATAATAAGATTCGTAGTATCCGTAGCTAATATATAATCAGAAGATTCGAATGTTCGCCCTCCTTCAGTTTCTAAATTTTGAGCTATCTGCTCACATACCGCAGGGTTAAAACCATATTTGTCTAAAATACGATACAACATAACACTTGGATGTGGAAAACTTAAAAATGATGATTTAAGGACCCTTATGCTTGTTAAATCCTCTATAAAATGCTTCTTCTCAAAGTCGTTTATAAAGTGCTGAAGTAGACTATTTTCACTTTTAATGTGTTGAATACTTTTTTGTACCTGACTCCTAAAACCAGGCAGTTTTGTCTCTATTTGAGGCAATATAGAGTGGCGAATACTGTTTCTTAAGTATTTTTCAGATGAATTGGAACTATCTTCACGATAAGGGATGCCATGCTTATTAAGGTACATAAGGATCTCTTCGCTACTAAGTGCTAGAAATGGCCTTATAATATAACTGCGCTGTAACGGAATGGCAGCTAAACCTGCCAAACCCGCAGACCGACTAAGGTTGATAAAAAAAGTCTCTACCTGGTCGTTTGAGTGATGAGCAGTTATCAGTTTAGTAAATAATCCTTGTTCCCTCAGTTCTTGAAAATACGCATAGCGAAGTTCTCTTGCTGCTAGCTGAGTGTTTAACTTATGCTTTTTGGCATATGCTTTTGTATCTACCTTTTTAGCGAAAATCCCCGTACACAAGGGAAGTTTAGCTGCAAGAGTAGATACGAATAACTCATCACCATCACTTTCTCTAGCCCTTAAACTAAAGTTCAAGTGTATCATTATGAATGGGATTTCTAACCTGGAGAGAATATGCGCAGCAAATACAGAATCTTTTCCTCCGCTAATAGCAAGAGCTACTTGGTCTGATTTTTCCAATAGTTGGTGTTCTGATATTAAGGACTTTAGTTTTTGCAGCACGATGTTTGCTCCGTAAAAAGAGAACAAACATAAAGTATAAGGCTAATTTTGCCTTGATTTTTTTATATGGTCAAACACCTACTAACATTTACACTCGTATTTTTATGCCTCTTAGCCTTAGGTCAAAACACTAACGCGCTAAAGAAATCGAAGATAGAAATACTAAGTGCGGACGAGCTTAGCTACAATCAAGCAGTAGGGAAATATCAGATTTGTAGAGGTAATGTACGTTTCAAACAAGGTGAGATGCTCATGGATTGTGATAGTGCTCGCTTTTACGAAGAGGTAAATAAAATAGAAGCTTTTGGCGACATATATATACGTCAGAGAGATACATTAGACCTCTGGGGAAAGTACCTAGAATATGATGGAGATACACGCTTAGCTAAAGTAAGCAATAACGTAAAACTAACAGATGGTAAGATGATTCTTACTACGGATCAGTTAAACTATAACATGGCCGATAAAGTAGGTTATTATACCACTGGAGGAGATATAGTTAATGGAGAGGATAAGCTATATAGTGAGAGGGGAACGTATTACAGCAGAAGTAAGGAGTTCTTTTTTAAAGATAGTGTCAGACTAACTAATCCAGAGTATATAATGGATTGTGACACATTGAAATACAATACCAAATCTAAGTTGGCAACCTTTTTAGGGCCTACCTATATTCGTTCAGAGGAAAATACTATCTATTGCCAGTATGGGTGGTATAATACTGAAAAAGAGGTATCTCAGTTTAGTAAAGGTGCGTATATCGAAGGGGAAAGCAATAAACTTATAGCAGATAGCATGATGTATTACCGCATTTCTGGACTGGGAGAAGCTTTTGGCAACATATCTATGATAGATACGGCAGAGGAAATCGCGATCTTTGGAGAGTATGGAAAGTACCAGAGACTAGAAAAGATAACCATGGTCACTGGAAGCCCACGTGCTATAAAAAAAATAGATGGTGACTCTCTTTATTTTAGAGCAGATACTTTTATTGACTTAGCCGACACATTGCAAGGCAAAAAAAGGAGACTCCTAGCGTATAGAGCTGTTAAGCTATATAAATCTGATATGCAGGCCGTTTCAGACTCTATGGAGTATAACTTTACGGATAGTACTATCGGTTTTTATACGAATCCTATACTTTGGACGGATAGCAATCAGGTGACAGGTGACACTATAATCGTATATAGAAATAAAGACGGTATAGAGCGGCTTGAAGCATACCGCAACGGCTATGTAATAGAGCGGGATCCCAATAGTCTATACAATCAGATAAAAGGTAAGCATTTGGAAGCATTCTTTATTGAAGGGAAAATTTATAAAGTGGATGTAGATGGTAATGGACAGAGCGTTTACTATGCCTTAGAAGATAGTGCTAAATACTCAGGCGTAAATGATGTAGTATGTGGTAGGATGACTATAAACATTGACACTAACAGTCGTATCCGAACTATCGTATTCAAGAACAAACCAAAAGCTACTTTTTATCCTTTGGAAAAATTTCCTAAAAACAAAAGTCGATTACAAGGGTTCAATTGGTACTCTAAACAGAGGCCGAAAAAATCCATTTTTTAAATTAACATACATTTGCAGTAGATGTCAAAAATAGTATTACCAAAATTCAAGTCAGCAACTGATTTCAGTCGTGAGCTAAGAACAAACGTAGAGATGTACTTTAGAGAGTCTAAAATCTCAAAATTCGCTACTCCTTCGTTGAAGGTTAAAGCCGTTATTTTACTTACTACCTTCTTTGGAACATATTTCGCTATTCTGTTTTTAGGCCTTTCGGCTTGGCCAGTATTGTTCTTATGCGTACTGATGGGGTTAGCAAAAGCAGGTATCGGAATGGGTCTGATGCATGATGCCAATCATGGGTCTTTCTCTAAAAATAAAACAGTAAATAATATCTTCGGACATACTGCAGATATTTTAGGGGTAAGTTCTAGTAACTGGATAAATCAGCACAATCGTCTCCACCATACCTATACCAATATATATGAGCATGATGAAGATGTACATGGCAAAGGATTGTTCCGCTTTGCCAAAGACGCGCCAAGAAATAAGATACACAAATTTCAACACGTGTACTGGGCGTTTTTCTATGGGTTTTTAACTTTAGGCTGGTTTTTTGCTGATTTTACCAAGTATCGCGAATACAGAAAAAAAGGCTTAAACAAGGCCAAAGGATTGCAAATAGTTAAAGAATACGGTGAAATGGTGTTTTTCAAGTTAGTATTTCTAACGTACATGATTGTAATTCCAATTGTGTTCTTAGACTTCGCTTTCTGGCAAGTATTAATAGGCGCCTTTGTAGTTGAGTTTGTGGCGGGTTGGATACTTGCGGTGATATTTTCATTAGCACACGTAGTAGATAAATTTGACCTATCAAATCATGATAAGTTTAATGGAACTTCTGAAGATGAGTGGACGGTACATCAAATTCACAATACCTTCGATTTCGCTGTAAAGAATAAAGTACTCACTTGGTACTGCGGAGGCTTGAACTATCAGGTGATACACCACCTATTTCCAAACGTATCCCATGCGCACTATCCTAAGTTGTACGAGATTGTGAAAGAGACTGCTCGTAAGCACGGCATAAACTATCAAGAGTTTACTACTTTTAGAGAAGCATTTATCTCTCATTTAGTCTTTCTAAGAAAATTGGGTAACCCCCAGTTAGCTTAACCTGCCTGTACTATTTACCACACACTTACGTTTATAAGTAAGGGCTATCTCTTTGCTGGTATTCAGGCATTTATGACCTCTTTTGTGCTTAGGGACATTAATTGGTCTGCAAATGATAAAAATGCTTAAATATACAGCTATACTTCTATTTCTACTTTCCTCTTCTGCGCTGTTTGCTCCACCTAGAGAGGTCTATAGTGAACACAGCAGCACTTGGGCTCAAAACACCTTCGATTCTATGAGTGTAGATGAGCGTCTGTCGCAGCTATTTATGATAGAGGTTAGACCCACTTATGGAGCCAAGCATCTTGCATCGGTGGAGAAACTGATTCAAGATCACCAAGTAGGCGGTATTATTTTTTTCAAAGGAAACCCTACAGAACAGGTTCAGTTGACTAATAGGTATCAAGCAATGTCCAAAACCAAGATGTTAGTAGCCATAGACGGAGAGTGGGGATTGGCAATGCGCTTGTCTAATACGATTTCGTATCCTTATCAATTGGGCTTAGGCGGGATAAAAGACGAAGAGGTAATATATGAGATGGGCAAGGAGATCGGACGCCAATGCAAGAGAATGGGTATCCATGTGAATTTTGCTCCGGTTATTGATGTCAATAATAACCCGAATAATCCGGTAATCAATTATAGGTCATTTGGCGAAGACCCTGGCAATGTATCCATTAAAGGATGGGCCTACGCAAGCGGGATGCAAGACGCAGGAGTAATAGCATGTGCAAAGCATTTTCCGGGTCACGGGGACACAGACGTAGACTCACATAAAGACCTCCCAGTGATCAACCACAGTATTGAGCGTTTAAGAGCGGTTGAGTTTAAACCTTTTCAATACTTAATAAGTAAAGGGGTAATGAGCGTAATGACCGCTCACTTATTTATACCAGCAATAGATGATCGTAAAAATATTGCGATGAGTATATCGGATAAGGCAATAAACGGTATCTTGAGACGTGACATGGGATTCACAGGCTTATCTTTTACAGATGCGCTCAATATGCAAGGAGTTGCTAAATATCACCCAGATGGAGAGTTGGAGTTAAAAGCTCTTATGGCAGGAAACGATGTTTTACTTTCTCCGGGAGACATTCCCAAGGCGAAGCGACTCATTAAAGAGGCGATGAAAAATGGTAGACTGAGTGAAGATTACGTGTGGGGTAAGGTGCTCAAAATTTTGAATTATAAGCATGCGATGGGCCTAGATGATTTTCAAACGTTAAATGAGTACAATGTTGAAAATGATCTTAATAGCACTGAAGCAAAGTACGTAAACTATAAATTGGTAGAGCAAGAGCTGTGCTTAGTAAAAGACGAGAAGCTACTCTTGCCATTTCATGCTAAAGAGAATAAACGAGTACTTTCCATCGCTATTGGCACGGGCAATAAGACGAAGTTTCAGAGCGAGCTAGCGTCTTTAGGGAATGTAAGCACAGTTGCCATAAGCAAGAGTGCTAGTGCAGCTCAATTTGCTGAATTAAAGCGGAAAATATCAACTTATGACTACACCGTAGTGTCGCTACATGCCATGAGTAAGTACCCTCCAAATTATGGAGTGACTAGTGAAACGGCTGCTTTTATCAATGGATTAACGACCACTAACAATTTAGTGATAGTTAACTTCGGGAATCCGTATAATCTTAAGAAGTTTGATAATCATAAAACAATGCTACTAGCATATGAAGACCAAGATGCTCATCACATAAAGGCGGCTCAAGCAATATATGGAGTGATAGGAGTGAATGGCACGCTTCCAGTGACTGTTGGGCTTGATTATAGAGTAAATATGGGTGTTACTACCCTGCCGATAAACGAGCTGAACGCTGGAATTCCTGAAGAGGTAGGCATGTCTAGTGCTACTCTTAGTAAGATAGATGATATTGCAAATAAAGCTGTGAATAGCGGTGCAGCTCCTGGGTGTCAAGTGTTGGTAGCTAAAAGTGGAAGAATAATATACAACAAGAGCTTCGGGAAGCACACTTTCAATAGCAAAGTAGCTGTAAAAAATACAGATCTCTATGACCTAGCTTCTATTACTAAGGTAGCTGCTACTACCTTGACTCTGATGAAGCTAGTAGAAGATGGTAAGTTATCGTTAGATGATAAAATGGCAAAATACCTGCCGGAACTAGAAGGCACTAATAAAGCGCACATGACTATAAAGATGGTGTTGGAGCATAAGGCTGGATTAAAGGACTGGATTCCATTTTATTATGAAACGATAAATGATCAAGAAATATATGACTCCATTTACTCTAGCTTACCTACAGACCTTCACACTATTGATGTAGGGAATAATTTATTTATGTTGAATACATACAAGGGTCGTATACTAGAAAGAATATATGAGTCACAGGTAGGCACCGTAGGTAAATATAAGTACAGTGATTTGGGAATGATACTTATGAAGGAGCTTATTGAAAAGGTAACAGGTGAGAATTTCCAAGACTATGTAAATGCACTCTACTATGAACCTATGGGTATAGAGAGACTTGCATTTTTACCTTTAAAGAAATTTGAACTTTCCGAGATAGTACCTACTTCATTGAGTCCAGATATGCGGAAAGGACTTGTTCACGGAACCGTACATGACCCAGGTGCGGCAATGTTAGGCGGAGTATCTGGGCACGCGGGCCTTTTTGGTAATGCTGAGAGTCTAGCCGCTCTGATGCAGATGTTACTCAATGGAGGTATATACAATAACGTACGATACCTTAAACCTGAGACTATCGCAAAATTTACAGCAAAGCAAGCTATTGACTCACGTAGAGGCATAGGGTGGGATAAGCCAGAGATGGATAGACGTAAAGGTAACCCAGCCTCGGACTTGGCTTCTTCAGAATGTTTTGGTCACACAGGATTTACGGGTACTATGGTGTGGGCAGACCCAAATTACGATTTGATTTATGTGTTTTTAAGCAATAGAGTCTACCCTACTCAAGAGAATAGGAAACTAATACGAGACGGAGTGCGTACCAATATTATGGATGTGATTTACGAAAGTTTTCTGCGACCTTAAGTTTGAGGCATTATTATTGAAGTCAAAATACTTATAAAATTAACAGACAATTAAAATGAAAAAAATAATTTTAGCCTTTTTAGTAGTCTTCTCCTTATCCTCTTGTGATGAAATCCTAGACGTGTTAGTTGCTGGCAGTGAAGGAGGCATGACTGGTATCACTCAAGGTGAAGCGGCTTCTGGTATTAAGCAAGCATTGGAAAAAGGAGTATTAGCAGGAACAGCATCATTGGGTAAAGATGGAGGCTTCCTTAAAAATGCGGCGTACAAAATTTTGATGCCTGAAGAAGTACAAGATGCAGTTTCTAAAATAAGAGGAAATCCTATAGCTAATGCTTTAGCCGGTCCATATTTAGAAAAAGTAGAAGTAGCCATGAATACAGGAGCTGAAAATGCCATGGCTGAAGCTAAGCCAATCTTTGTAAACGCTATTACCTCCATGAGCATAAGTGATGCCATAGGTATTGTAACTGGCGGAGAAGGAGCAGGTACAGCTTATTTGAAAAGAACTACATCTAACAGCCTGAAAAGTAAGTTTACTCCTGTTATTACAGAGTCGCTAGATAAAGTGAATATCAATGAACCTTGGAATAAAGTTACCAGTGCCTACAACATGGTAATGGGTAAAAAAGTAGAGACAGACCTAAATGAGTACGTAACAGATAAAGCGATGACGGCACTATTTAGCCAGATCAAGGAAGAAGAAGATAAAATAAGAGCGAATCCAGTAGCACGCACGACGGATCTTTTGAAAAAAGTGTTTGGCTATGCGGATACACATTAATAGATGAAGAATATATCACATAAAAAGCACTCGCTTATGGCGGGTGCTTTTTTGTTTTTACTGATTTTAGGCGCTAAGATAGATTTGGACGTTGGTGGAATAGTATCGTTTACTCTCCAGACCCTATTTCTAGGTTTGGTATATTATTACTTACCACAGGCATTTCGAATAGGTCTTATGAGTGCATATCTCTGTCTTGGGATTATTGGAATTCCTGTTTTCAATGGAGGGGTAGGATGGAGTTACTTTACTTCTTGGCCGCTTGGTTTTTTCATTGGCTTTTTGGTATCAGCATTTATCCCAGTTGTTCAACCACGAGGCTTTGCTTCTGCTGTGCGTTTTTTTGCTCAAGTACACGGCGTGATTATTATTTGCGGAATAATGTGGGTCGGTTTTTACGCCAGTTCTTCTATTCAAGCATTTGAGACCTTCTCACAGATCCTACCAGGAGCATTCATTAAGACTTTTGCGGGTGCTGGGATCGTTTGGGCCTTGTTTAAAATGAAATAGAATTTGTTCGTGAGAAAAAGAGTACGACTAATTTTGTAAATGTTATTGGATATAAAAGCTCAAAAGTGTAGTAAGCTACTGACCCTTTAAATATTACGCACAAAAAAAGGAGCCCTTAAGGCTCCTTAAGATTATTACAGCAGGTATTGGCTTAGTCTTCTACCCTTCCACAGCTACTATCCCTGGAAGTTCTTTACCCTCGAAAAACTCGAGTAAAGCGCCACCGCCAGTAGACACGTAACTTACATCGTCGGTAAAACCAAACTTTTTCACTGCAGCACTACTATCTCCGCCACCTATGAGGGAGAATGCTCCGTTTCTAGTAGCTTGAGCCACTGCTTCTGCTACCGCTTTAGTACCCTTTTCATAGCTTGTCATTTCAAATACGCCCATGGGCCCATTCCAAAGTATTGTTTTGGACTTCATTAGCACGTCAGAGAAGGCACCTATAGCCTTTTCTCCTATATCTAACCCCATCCATCCATCAGGTATGGTTCCGCTCTCACAGACTTGCTGATTTGCCTCATTGCTAAATGCATCTGCACACAGAGTATCTGAAGGTAAGTGTATTTGCACACCTTTTTCAGCAGCTTTAGCTAGTATCTCAGCACATTTTTCTACTCTATCAGCTTCGAAAAGTGAATTGCCAATAGAGCCACCTTGAGCTACAGAGAATGTGTACGCCATACCACCACCAATAATGATGTGGTCTGCTATATTTAGTAGATTCTCGATAATAAGGATCTTATCACTCACCTTAGCACCACCTACTATACTAGTAAATGGTCGCTCAGGATTACTCATTAGTTTTTTGGCATTTGCTACTTCTTTTGCCATCAGGTATCCAAAGCACTTATCATCAAAGTACTGCGCTACTATTGCAGTACTTGCATGCGCTCTGTGTGCTGTGCCGAAAGCATCATTCACATAGATATCACCATGCTCTGAAAGTTTTTTTGCAAAATCAAGATCTCCAGCTGTTTCTTCACCATGAAACCTAAGATTTTCCAAAAGATGAATGCTGCCACGCTCTAAATTTTTACTTTTAGCTATGGCTTGTTCTCCAATACAATCATTGGAAAATTCAACGTATGCCTTCGTTAGTTTTTCAAGATGAGGCACCAAATGAATCAATGAGAATTTATTCTCTGGTCCGCTCTTTGGTCTGCCGAGGTGAGACATGAGCACTACCGATCCACCATCGTTCAATATTTTCGTGATAGTAGGTAATGCAGCAGTTATTCGGCTATTATCAGTTATTTCTAATGTGTCGCTAAGCGGGACATTAAAGTCTACACGTATAAGTGCGCGCTTCCCACTGAAATCATAAGAATCTACCGTTTTCATTATTTTAATTCTGCAAAAGTTTTAGCAGCATCAAAAGCTTCAGCTGCTTCTCCTACGCGAAGTATTTCCAGACTATTTATAAATATAGGCTCAGTTGGCATATCTCGATTATCTCTAGGAGCATCAGCTATAGCTAGTGCTATATCCATACCGTCAATTACATGACCAAATACGGTGTGTCTTCCATCTAAGTGAGGAGTAGGAGCTACAGTTATAAAAAACTGACTTCCGTTAGTTCCAGGACCAGAATTAGCCATAGAAAGGATTCCAGGAACATTGTGCTTTAGGTCCGGGTGAAACTCATCTTTAAACGAGTACCCAGGTCCGCCCATTCCTATTCCTTGTGGGTCACCACCTTGTATCATAAAGTTAGGTATAACTCTGTGAAACGTGATTCCGTCATAGTAAGGCTCTCCAAGAGCTTTAGACGTGTTTTCAATTTTACCCTCTGCAAGTCCTGCAAAATTTGCAACTGTTAGTGGTGCTTTTTCAAATTCTAGTTGAATTAGGATACTTCCTTTTGAAGTATTCATTTTGGCATAAAGTCCGTTTTCCATGTTTGTTTTATCTGTTGGTGTTGTTTCTAAATTATCTTGAGCCACCTCTGGTGGTGTTTCTTGTACATCTAAATTTACATTCTCAGTTTGTGCCTCTTTTGGTGCAGAATTGCAGGCACCTAAAAATAGTGCAAATACTAAAGTGAAGGATAAGCTAATGTTTTTCATATACTCTCTTTGTTTATGGGTACAAATGTATAACTCTTAATGGTTTTTAGTGAAACAGGACACAGGCTTCTTAAGTACTGTTAGTAACGTAGTTCTTGTATTTTCGTAGCAAATCATAAACAACAGAGGTATGAAACTGGTAAAAGGAATATTGTATTTTTTATTTATAATGTTAGGAGCAGCTTTATTGGCAGCGCTTTTTGCCCCGAGTACTAAGGAAGTCAGAAGAATCATAAAGATAGAAGCACCAGTAGATGCAGTATATAGTCAGGTGGCTACTTTTGAGAATTGGACGAACTGGGATGCTCGGTATGAAAAAGATCCCAGTCAAAAAAGAACGTATAACGGAAGTGCAGGAGACAAAACGTACGGATATAAGTGGAAGTCCGATAATAAAGATGTTGGCGCTGGTGCAATAACTATGAATACAGTAAAGCATAATGAGCGTTTAGACTACACGCTGAGTGTAGAAGATAAATCCACTAGAGGGTATTTTACTTTTACACCAGAGAGTGGCACCACAGAAGTGGAGTGGGTTATGGTTTCAGAGCTGTCCTACCCGATGACGATTATAAATTATTTCATAGATGGAATGGTGGGTGAAGATCTAAAAAAGGGACTCGAAAATTTAAAGGAATACACAGAAAAAACCCCAATAGATGAGTTGGTACCTGAAGTTTCACCTATATAAATAGTAGAAGAACATGGGGTGAACTATGCATTGATCAAGGGAGATAATATATCAAAAGACGAGCAAGCTTCCTTTTTAAATCGGGGATACCAAAAGGTTTTTACGCACATACAGACGCATGGACTAATGCCAAAAGGATCACCGAGAGGATTATTTTACAATTGGGATGAAGAGAAAGGGACAGCCACTTTGGCCGCAGCAGTACCTATTTCCGAAATAATGGAAGAAAGTGAAGCTAAGATAGAGTCAGGGCTCACGTATCTTTATCTAGGCAGTAATTATATAAGAGGCACTGCAGATGGCGGAAACAGCAAGGTGTATGAAATGCATGCTCTTCTAAGTGACTGGATAGAATCTAGTGCTAAGAAGCCAAAAATGCCCGTGGTAGAAGAGTACATTAAAGGCCCGAATGATGTTCAGGATACAAGTCAATACTCTACCAATGTTATGTATTATTTTGAATAGAACTTTATCGAAATAAAAAGGACCTAGGAAGTCAAACCATCAGACCTCCACTAGTTTTAGCCTTTTCCGCCAATCAATCAGTCCGTAAAGAGACATGCCGGAGTAGATAACCATTTGACCAGCATAGAAATAAAGACCACTTGTACCATAAAGCCATAAAGAGTATACGTTTAGTGCTATCCAAAAAAACCAAGCCAAATAGTATTTATAGATTTCTAAGAAAGTGGCGATGATACCAAAAATAGTGCTCAAAGCATCAAGGTAGGGTTTAGAGGCATCTGTCTTACTCATGCTATAACCCAAACCAATGGATAAGGCGATGCCCGAGATTAAAACAATTGCGATGTGCGCACTCTTCATGCGTTTTATAGTGAAACTTTCATCATCCTTTTTATGCCATACGCGCCAAGCATAGACACCTACAAGAGTGTAAAAAATATACAATAAGGATTCAGAGTATAAGTTTTGAGAGTATACTACAAGGGCTCCTGTCAAAGAACCTAATATGCCATATAGCCAACACATTTTTTTTTCTTGGATAAGTAAAAAAAGAAAAATGATGTTTAGCAGAACACTTACGATTTCGACAACCAGTAGTATGTTCATTTATTCTTTTTCATTAATGATAATCTTAGCATTATATGTCATCTTTTACGGTGCTTTCTGCAGAATTGTTAGCTAGAATACACATGCCTATTTCATTTTATTGATTGGTTTGTGTTTGTTGGTCTTAACAAAAAGAGTTTATAGATAAATTGCAGAACCTCATTGTTGTTTTTGTTATAGATTCGCAAATCTAATGATTAAAGCAATACGATATTTTCTAACACTACTGGTTTTCATAAGCTACTCCATGGTGTATGCTCAAGACAGGGAGCAAGCAAGTAGCATCATAGATGATTTATGTTCTGAGGAAATGGCTGGTCGCGGCTATATCAATAATGGAGCACTAAAAGCCGCAAATTATATATCTGAGCAATTTAAGACTATCGGATTGGACAGCTTTAGAGATGGTTATAAGCAGCCGTTCAATCTTAATGTAAATACCATAAAGACGGCTAAGGTAGTGCTAGATGAAAAGGTGTTAACCCCAGGGGTAGATTACCTAGTTTCTACGACTAGTGGTGATATCTCAGGAAAGTTTAAATTGTTCTATGTCTCACCAAAAATGCTAAAGGCTCCTGCCATCTTAAAAAAAATAAAAAAGGCCTATAAACGGGGCTATGTGCCCGTGATTCCAGTCAATACAGCGGGGGATTTAGAAATGGATAAGGTTATAGATAAGATCCTAGAAACAAATGGAGATAAGCCTTTGGTACTACTTAAAAAGTCTCTTACTTGGAGCGTGGGACGCACTCAAGAAAAGGGAATGCAGCTGTGGCTAATGGAGTCTTCATTTGACCCATATGCGAAATGCATAGAGCTAGAGGTAGATGCAGAGATGCTGCAAGACTATAAAACACAAAATGTGATTGGTTATGTAGAAGGAACAGCCTATCCTGATAGTGTAGTTATACTATGTGGGCACTATGACCACTTAGGTAAAATGGGCGATGCTACTTTTTACGGAGCCAATGATAATGCTAGTGGTATAGCCATGATGCTAGACATGGCCACGTATTTTGTTAAAAACCCTCAAAAATATACGATAGCCTTTATAGCTTTTGGAGCAGAAGAGGCAGGTCTTGTAGGTTCTCTTTACTATGTCAATAATCCTCTTGTTCCTCTTTC
>DNHN01000209.1 GCA_003485825.1 Bacteroidota bacterium
GAGTAACTCTCTGCTGTGGTTGAAAATGATAAAGTACCTGAATGAAAATGCAGGAGTACGAAATATTATGTTCGAATACGGATATTCCTACGGTTTTCTAGTAAATGAATACCTAAAAACGGGTGATACGTCACTTTTTAATAGTATCGATCAGTTTGCATATATGGAGTACAGTGATGTCATAAAACAACTAAAAGTATACAATGACAGTCTACCGGAAGATCGAAAACTTCACTTTGCAGCTGTAGATATAGAACGTGGGGCCTACCCAATAGCTAAGATTTTGTCGTATCTTCTTCCTCCTAAATCAGAAGGGGCTTCAGATTCTATTCAGCTGCATGTTAGAAGTTTAAGGAGTCTCTCGGATTATAACGACTTCAAGTTAGGCGAAATGGATGATAGTAAATATACTAGCGCATTCAATTTTAAGACAACGGCTACAATACAATTAGTGCAAACTAATTTTACTACGTTTGAGTCGGATTACAAAGCATATCTAGGAGATAACTTTGAGTTATTTAAGACTATAATCATTGATAAATTTAATGCACGAAAAAAGTGGTATGCCTACGATAACCTAGGTGCGATACAACAGTATATCTATCGTGAACAGTACATGCACCAACAGTTTTTGAAGGAAGCTTCACAGCATCCGGGAGGTTGGTTTGGGCAGTTTGGTAGATGCCATACGAGTAAGGAGGAAGTGAGTAATAATTCATGTGAGTGGTTTGTTTTTAATAGCTTAGCCGATCAGATAGAACATACCGACGGAGGGCGTTATGAAGGGAAGGTTATGACGCTAGCCATAGCGTACAATACAGATAGAAACTTTGGGAAAAAGTATGGAGAGAGTAAAGAAAATCTGACTCCTTATTTTGATGACCTGGATGACAAAAGAATTGGCTTAATCGAAGTATGGAGTGATACAAATTTAAGCAGGGGCTATGGAGCGGACTTTGATTATATTTTATTCAATTCGTATGAAGAAAGGGGAGAAGCATATGAATACTTGAACAATTTTAACGGAGACTTAGGAGTAAAGAGTGTACGCGTATTTTTAGAGGCAGGAATTGGTCAGAACGCAATAGACTTTAATGCGCTTAATGCGGTATTTGACCTTAGAGGTGCTAGTAATTCTTTTGATGATATGTTGAATTATTGGGATGTATCTATTGGATTTAATTCAAAAACGGGATACTCTGTCAGTCAAGGTGGGAGGTATATCAGTCAAAATAGAGAAGTTAGTAATACCTCGAATGGGGCAGTTTTAGACTACAAGTTAAGTGGTTACTTCTTTAAAAGTTTAGGAGGTATAGATGTTTTAAAGAATAGTAAGTGGATAGATCTCATACCGATGATTGGTTTTTCGTACCAAAACTTAGTGTTAGAGGTAGAGGAAACAGCTCAATCAATAGGAGATTTAGAAAATGCTTTTTTAGGTGGACTTAAAAACACAAAATATATCAACGATGCCTTTGCACTAGAAGGAGCAGGTGTTTTGAGGATTAACTTAGGAAGACTTTCAGTAGGAGCGCAGGTTGGGTATCAGTGGGATCTATCTAATAAGCGTTGGAAATCGGGTAGCTCGCACCTTGGTAACGGTCCTTTAACCTCATTTTCAGGAGTGTACCAGACTGTTCGAGTTGGGTTGAATTTCTAGTATTTAGGCAAGTAATAAATCTTGAAATAACCGGTGAACTGATTTTTTATCCTTCAATTTAACTATTTTTGGAAAATAGAATTTTCGAAATGAAGAAACAGAAACAATATAAACAAATTATGTTAGGTGTTCTCGTAGGAGCATCGCTTATGTATGGATGTAAAGAAGAAGAGGCAATTATTGAGGATACGCCTTGTCCTAAGATTACGTGGTATGCAGACGCAGATTTAGATGGTCTAGGGGATCCGAATGTGTCCATAAGTGATTGCATTCAGCCAGAAGGGTATGTAGAAAATAGTGATGACAAAGTAGATGCCAAAGCGAGCTCAATTAACGTACCCATGGTATTTAAGGTGACAGGAGAAAATTGCCCGCCTTGCGGTGGCTGGGGCTGGACTGCATTTACTGATTTGGTAGATAGATACCAGGGAGGTAAAGCATTCTCTTGGGCTAACTATGGGTCTGGTTTTTCAAATGGTTACTTTAGAAATCAAGAAGCCTTTCCAACGATGCAGGCTATTCAAGATCGATTTGCTCCCAATTCATCTAAGCCAAACTTTGTAGTAAATGGCAAAAATTATATCACTAGTTCAACAGATGCGCAAACAGCAGCTGATGCGTTTCTACTTCAGAATGCTCCAGTAGGAATGGTAATGAGTTCTACTATAGAAGGGGACCAGCTTATTATACATGCGGAAGCAGAAGCTTTTGAAAGTGTTTCTGGTACTTATGTATTGGGCGCATATCTTATTGAAGATAAAGCAGTAGGACCGCAATCTGGACCTATTGGTGCAAATGGAGACGTAGAGCATCACAATGTAATGAGAGGATCACTCTCCGATAATGCTTGGGGTGAGGTAATTACTGAATCTGGATTATCTGCAGGCACTAAATATGAGAAGACATTTACCATGGATATACCAAACGGGTACAATAGAGAGAATTTCTCATACGGACTTATTGTCTGGAAGAGAATTTCAACGGCTCACGTCTTTGTGAATGCCTATGCTACACAATAGATAATGACCCATACGACATAAAAAAGGGAGGATTGTACAATGTACAGTCCTCCCTTTTTTTGTGATATCAACTAACGCAGTAGATGTGTGATAGCAGAATTATTCCTCTAAGTTTATAATCTCTTCCAACAGCTCATCGCATTCAGCACCTACTGTGCTTGCAGTGTCTGTAGCCGCAGAATGTTCCTTGCTTAGCTTTTCTAGGTCTGCAGGGGTAAGGTTACCTGCGTCGGCTAATTGGGCCTCTATTCCACTCAGGTGTTTCTTAGCGTTGGAGAGTTGTTCTTCTTTCTGATCGAGTTGCTTTTGTAGCTTTTTAAGACG
>DNHN01000167.1 GCA_003485825.1 Bacteroidota bacterium
GTCCAAAGTTATCATTTTTAATAAGCTGAGTAAGCATTCTAGCCCTTTCATCATCTATTTTTTCAAAAATATCATCCAACAGTAAAAATGGGAGCACCTTTTTAGCGTTACTTAAAAACGCATACTCTGCTAGTTTCAGTGCGATGAGTGCGGACTTTATCTGTCCTTGCGAGCCGTATTTTCGCAAGGAAAAATCCCCAATTTCCAGCTCAATTTCATCCTTGTGTATTCCACTAAAACTGCGTTGCACCGCGAGGTCTTTGGACTTGTTCTGCTGTACGAGTTCAAGGTAGGTTTTATCCGCTAACTGACTAATATAGTGAAGCTTTACACTCTCTTTATCTCCGGATAATCTGAAATACTGCTCCTCAAATGAACGGCTAAATTCTTCTAAAAAAACGGCACGTTTGGAGTAGATAGCGTGAGCCAAAGGAGTTATCTGATCATCCAAGGTCTGAAGTAGCGCGTGATCTACGTGATCTTGCTTCAGGTGCTTGTTCCTATGTTCCAGTAGTTTATTGTACTTCAACAGGTCCATCAGGTGCTCTCGGTCTACTTGACTCAGCACTTGATTGACAAAACTCCTGCGTTTTTCATTGGTCCCATAGACTAATTCTATGTCACCAGGAGCTATGACTACCGCCATAAATTGACCTATATGCTCGGCAAGTTTTTTATACGGAACACCATTTTTTTCAATAACTTTTCTACCACCGCGCTTAAATTTTACTTTAAGGTCTACGCCCTCCTCTGCAGATAATGTAGCTAAAATACCCGCTTGGATCTCCTCATTTTGTATACACTGTACATCTGTAGAGCTAAAGTAGGACTTGCCCAAGCACAAAAAATGGATGGCATCTAACACGGTAGTTTTGCCTACACCATTGAGTCCAGCGATAGCCACCACGTCTTCATTCGTCTCTAGCCGAAAATCAGAATGGTTTTTAAAAAAAACAAGTGACAGTTTTTGTACTTTCAAGAGTATATGCTGAGCAATTAAATTTGTTATTTTTGTCGCTCCAAATATAAAATGGCAAAAGTAAAGCACACTAAACAAACTTACATTGATTGGTATAGATTAATGTTACTGATAAGAAGATTTGAGGAGAAGTCTGCTCAAATGTATGGTCAAAATAAAATACGTGGATTCTGTCACCTGTATATAGGTCAAGAAGCTGTAGTAGCAGGAATGGTTTCTGCGAAGAAGGACGGAGATAAAGTAATCACAGCGTACAGAGACCATGGTCACGCCTTAGCAATGGGCATCTCTGCGAATGCAGTGATGGCTGAGCTATTTGGCAGAGTAGATGGCTGTAGTAAAGGAAAAGGCGGTAGTATGCACATGTTTAGCAAAGAGCACAACTTCTTTGGTGGACACGGTATCGTAGGCGGTCAGATTCCATTAGGAGCAGGTATCGCACTAGCCGATCAGTACAAAGGAAACGATAACGTAACCTACTGCTATATGGGCGATGGTGCTGTGAGACAGGGTGCTCTTCATGAGACGTTCAATATGGCAATGGTATGGAATCTACCGGTCGTATTCATCTGTGAAAACAATAACTACGCTATGGGAACATCTGTAGAACGTACAACGAATGTACTGGATATCTATAAAATCGCTAGCGGATATGAGATGCCAGCAGAACAGGTAGATGGTATGAGCTGTGAAGCCGTGCACGAAAGTATGGCTACTGCTGCTAAACGAGCTAGAGATGGTAAAGGACCAACCTTCTTAGAACTAAAAACATACCGATACAGAGGCCACTCTATGTCTGACCCTGCTAAATACAGAACGAAAGCTGAGCTAGGAGAGTACAAAAAAATAGATCCGATAGAAGTAGTGAAAGCAACTATCCTAAAGGAGAAGTATATGACTCAGAAGCAGCTAGATGCAATGGAAGAAGAGGTAGAAAAAGAAGTAGCAGACTCTGCAGAATTTGCTGAAAATTCTCCATTCCCAGAGGTGTCAGAACTGTATACTGACGTGTACGAAACAGAATATCCATTCATAGTGGAATAAAAGTATATTTTTGCAACCTTTTAGGAGAAAATGAGCACAGAAGAACAATCAGTAGAAAACAAAGGCATAGAGTCAATCAGCCAGTTTCTTGAAGACAATAGACAAAATGTAATGATCGCCGGTATTGCGCTAATTTTAGTCGCTGCAGGAATCTATTATTACAGTAATTTTTATAAACCTGCCCTAGAAATAGAAGCTGGAGATAGTTTCTTTATGGCAGAGAGATACTACGGACAAGATTCATTGAATCTAGCACTGAATGGTGACGGAGGTATGAACCTAGGCATGATAGCTATAGCAGACGAGTACAGCGGTACTAAAGCGGGCAATCAAGCGGCCTACTACGCAGGCAGAATTTTATTGGAACAAGGAAAATTCCAAGAAGCACTTGACTACTTAGAAGATGTTTCTATGGATGATGAACTTATGTCTGCACAGGTAATCACCCTAAGAGGCGATTGCAATTCAGAGTTAGAGCAATACGAAACTGCTGGCGACTTATACATGAAAGCTGCTAAGCACCGTACCAATTTACTTACGACTCCGTATGCACTTCTCAAAGCTGGAATGGCTTACGAAGAGGCAGGTGAGCCTGGTGATGCGCTAGAAGCATATGAAATGCTAGCTGCTGACTACTCTGAGTCTTCATACGCTCAGCAAATAGATGTACGCATAGCAAAAGCCAAAGCGGCTAAAAACGCTAAGTAATCATGGCTGACTACAGTAGTCAAACCTTTCTCAACGAAAAAATCAACCTTCCACATACCAACTTTAAGGTAGGTGTGGTAACTGCTCTGTGGAATACAGCAATCACTGGTGTACTAAAATCAGGTGCTGTGAACACACTGCTGGATGCCGGTATCCCAGAGAAAAACATAACGATTTGGGATGTTCCAGGATCTTATGAACTTATCTACGGTGCCAATAAACTAGCAACGGATGGATACGATGCAGTCATCTGCTTAGGAGTAGTCATCCAAGGAGAAACGCGTCACTTTGATTTTATCTGTGATGCGGTAGCCAATGGGATCGCTAATGTCACTATCAAGCACAATATTCCTGTAGCTTTTGGACTGCTTACAACGGATAATCAAGAGCAAGCGGTAGAACGATCAGGAGGTAAGCACGGACACAAAGGCGAAGAAGCTGCTTGGACGGTGTTAAAATTACTAGAGAGAGGGTAATACCTCCAAGACATAAAAAAAACCGATGCGAAAGCATCGGTTTTTTTGTTTTATCACGGTAGCTAATTAAAACAACCCATTGATTTCACCATCTATCTTATTGATGATTTCACCAAGGTGTTCTGGATTATTTTCAAAATCGATATCGTCTACATCTATGATTAGTAATTTACCATCTTTATACGTGCTTATCCAAGCTTCGTAGCGTTCATTCAGACGCTTTAGATAATCAAGGCGTATGCTATCTTCATATTCTCTACCGCGCTTCTGTATCTGACTTACTATATTCCCGATGCTACTTCTTAGGTAGATCATTAGGTCCGGAGCATCTACACTTGTTTTTATATTGGTAAAAAGAGCTTGATACGTATCAAAATCACGCGTACTCATTAGCCCCATAGCGTGTAAGTTAGGTGCGAAGATGTAGGCATCTTCATAGATAGTTCGGTCTTGAATAATCGTCTTCGGATTGTTCTTAGCTTGTATCAGACTGCTAAAACGGGTGTGAAGAAAATAGATCTGCAGGTTAAACGACCAACGGGTCATGTCATCATAAAAATCTGTGATGTAGGGATTATCATCCATCGTCTCATAATGTGGCTCCCACTCGTAGTGTTTAGATAAAAGCTTGGTTAACGTTGTTTTACCTGCTCCTATGTTTCCTGCTATTGCTATATGCATCTTAGTTATTCGTTCGTTTTGGTCCTTTTAGTAAAATTTCTTAAAGCCAATCAGTTCTCGTACTTCTTTAAGTGTCTTTTCAGCACTTTCATTGGCCTTCTCTGCTCCTATTTTAGCCGCTTTGGCTAGGGCTGCCGTATCTTTTTTGTAGTGTGCTATCCTTTCTCTGATAGGCGACACAAAGTTAACTACATCTTCTGCTAGTTGTTTTTTTAAGTCTCCATAGCGAATCGTAGCATCTTGGTGCAAACCCTCAAAATGTGCTATCGTGCTAGGTTCCGATACCAACTCCATGATATCAAATAAGTTTTGAAGCCCTTCACTTTTGGGCTGTCCTGGCTCAGTAGGTCCGTTATCTGTGACGGCACGCATTATTTTTTTGCGGAGTCCTTTTTCCTCTTCGTCAAACATAATGGTATCCGCATCACCGCTGCTTTTACTCATTTTACCTTGAGCAGTAAGTCCCGGTACTTTCACCAGTTCTCCTCCTCCACTGTATGCTTGTGGCTCTTTAAAATAATCCTGCCCATACATATGGTTAAATCTATTGCCGAAGGTACGAGTCATCTCTAGGTGCTGTTGCTGATCTTTGCCTACAGGCACCATCTCTGCGTGGTGTACCAGTATATCCACGGCCATCAGCACGGGATAGGTCAGTA
>DNHN01000026.1 GCA_003485825.1 Bacteroidota bacterium
GGTGCAGCCTCTGCTCCTATTGTAGCATCTGCTTTTCATCCTTCACTAGCCACTGTCGGTGTTTTATTAGCTGTCTTTGGGTATGCAGTAGGTACCGTTGGGGCTATAGCTTGCACACTACTGATGCAGATTGCGGCGCCTTAGGTTAATTAAAAAAAGATTATATTGTACCACTTATTTGTAGCGCAATATGATAAAAACGATCAATCAAGTGGTGAGTCAATTAGAAACTCACATTCTACAGACGATTTCCGAAAAAACTGACACCACTAGTCGTCACAATCATGTACTATTCAATTCACTACCACGTACCGCACCTACTCATGCTGCTGGTTCTAATTGGAAAACCACTACTAATTCTGAAGTACATAACCTAGTCTCTTTGATTGGTAAACACAATACATCCGGTGACTAGGTAGATTTTTTAAGAAAACAATATACTAATAGACAATACATTTTCGGACATCCGCTTTTTCTTACTCCCGAAATTAATAGATAAGTTAATATGGCAACACAATCAAAAGCAAGAACTAATTCTGGCATCAATCCATACAGTGGTGTTTGGGACCAGGCCGCAATAGTGCATCTTCTCAGAAGAGTACATTTTGGCATACGAAAGGAAGATTTAGATTATTTCAAAACGAAATCTCTAAATGAGACCGTTGCAGAGATTTTAACTATAGACTACACTCCTCCTTCTCCACCTATCAATAATTACAATGACAATACTACCGACCCTACCATACCCGCTGGAAGTACTTGGGTAAATGACTACAACGGAGTTTTAAATGGTCTCAGAATGAGATCTTTTAAATCTTGGTGGGGTGGTGAAATCATTAACCACGATCGTACGATTAGAGAGAAAATGGTATTGTTTTGGCACAACCACTTTTCTACACAAGCTGATGTCTACAATTGGGCTAATTTCGGTTACCAAAATAATGCGCTACTGCGGAAAGATTGCTTGAAGAACTTTAAAACTATGGTAAAAGATGTCACCTTAGACCCTGCCATGCTTATCTTTCTAAATGGGGAGCGAAACACGCAAACAGCCCCAGATGAAAATTACTCTCGAGAGCTCCAAGAACTATTTACCCTAGGCAAAGGACCGAACTCAGGCTACACAGAAGCAGACGTTATTGCCGGAGCCAAAGTGCTTACAGGCTGGAGAATCAATAAATCAAACGGTATCGTATTCTTTGATAGAAATAGACACGACACTTCTGACAAACAGTTCTCCTCGTTTTACAACAACACGATAATAACTGGCAACACCGATGGAGAAAAAGAGCTAGATGATATGCTTGCTATGATTTTTCAGCAAAATGAAGTAGCCAAGCACATCGTTCGTAAACTGTATCGATGGTTCGTATACTATGACATAGATTCAGCAACAGAGACGAATGTAATAGAACCATTGGCAACCATTTTCATAAGTAATAATTATGAAATTAAACCAGTAATGGAGGCGCTTCTTAAGAGTGAACATTTCTTTGATAGCGCAAACAGAGGTGCTCTTATAAAGAGTCCTAGCGACTTCACTTACGGCATACTACGCACTTTTGATGTATCCATACCAGGACCCACTGAATATGTCAATCAGTATCAGGCTTGGAGTACCATGGGATACTTGTCTGCAATCATGCAACAAGAATTAGGCGATCCACCTAGTGTAGCTGGCTGGCCCGCTTACTATCAGATACCTCAGTACCACGAGCTGTGGATCAATAGCGATACCCTCTCGAACCGAAATAAGGTAAGTGATGTGCTCATCTCATCTGGATACAGGGCTAACGGTGGGCGAATACAGATCGACTCACTCCATTTTACTAAAAAACTTGACAATCCAAGTAATCCTAATCTTTTAATAGACGAACTATTAGAGCTGATGCATACGCTCAACGTGGAGCAATCTCAAAAAGACTATATGAAATCGATACTTCTTTCTGGGCAACTAGATGATTCCTACTGGACGACCGCTTGGAACACTTATTTCGCAGACCAGAGTGACACCACAAAAGCCCAACTAGTAGAAGTAAGACTAGACATGTTAATTAAATACGTAATGAACCTCAGCGAATTTCAACTTTCGTAACAACCTATACATCATGAAAAGAAGAGATTTTTTAAAAAGAGTAGCACCGATGTCTTTACTTCCATTTGCTATAAATGGTCAACCTATAAAGGCTTACGGTAAACTAATGGGTTCGGAAGCAGAAGACTTTACGCAAACTGATAATGTACTCGTACTCGTACAGCTCAATGGCGGGAATGACGGGCTAAATACCGTAATCCCCTTAGACCAATACAGTAAACTAGCAACTGCGCGACCAGATGTGCTTATACCTGAGAACAAAGTGCTCGGCTTAGACGGACTATCTGCTACGGGATTGCATCCGGCTATGAGCAAAATGAAAAACATGTACGACGAAGGAAAGGTACATATCCTACAGAATGTAGGGTATCCTAACCCAAATTACTCACACTTCAGGAGTACTGATATCTGGATGACTGGATCATCATCGGATGAAATTTTAGAAAGTGGGTGGATAGGAAGATACCTATCTGAGGAATGGCCTAATTATCCTAATGGATTCCCAAATGAAGACATGCCTGATCCTCTAGCCATACAAATTGGTTCATTGGTTTCTCCAGTATGCCAAGGACTAGCAGTAAATATGGGATTTGCTATTTCTAATCCTAACAACTACTACCAACTGCTCACTGGCAACTATCCAGATGCTCCAGATACCAAAGCCGGTAAGGAATTAGATTATATACGCACAGTAGCAAGACAAACGAATGAATATTCGGTAAAAATAAAAAGTGCTGCAGAAAGTGCAACTAACCTTAGTACACTATACCCTGAAGGAAATAGACTAGCAGATCAACTAAAGATCGTAGCTCAACTCATAGCAGGTGGACTACAGACAAGAGTATATGTAGTATCTCTTGGAGGTTTTGATACCCATGCCAATCAAGTAGATCCAGTGGACAGTAATGAGACTGGATATCATGCATTTTTATTAGAAACCGTATCAGAAGCGATTAATGCTTTCCAAGACGATTTAGAAAAATTAAAGATAGACGACCGTGTGATGGGCATGACTTTTAGCGAATTTGGAAGAAGAATAATTAGTAATGCCAGTACAGGAACAGACCATGGCAGTGCCGCTCCTATGTTCTTATTTGGGTCTAAGGTAAAAGGAGGTATGTCTGGATTAAATCCGATTATACCTAATAATCCTTCTGCTAAAGATAACCTAGCTATGGAGCACGATTTTAGGTCTGTGTACAGCACCATACTACAAAAATGGTTTTGTTTAGATAGCGCCACTTCGAATAATGTATTACTTAAGAACTTTGATGCCATGGACTTACTGAATGACTCTTGTCTCACTTCTTCTGTACAACACCTTAAAAATCAACGAGCCGGCGACGCTTACGTCTCTAATTATCCGAATCCATTTGGCACCAGCACCACACTCAAGTATTACTCAGATGGAGGATATGTACATATTACTATTACAGACATACAAGGAAAAGTGATTTCTTTTCCAGTGCGTGACACCATAGCTACTGGTACTCATGAGCTATCACTAGATATGAGTCACTTACCTAGTGGGACTTACTACTGTCAGTACCAGAATGGCATCATTACTCAAACACGCAGCCTACTGAAAGTGAGGTAGTTTTTCTTGCTTTTTTGTTAGCGTTCACTCATGATTGACTTTCTTGTCATAAGGGTTAGCGATGAATGAATCGATTCACACATAGGTAATATACCTATGTGTACTTTTTCTAAAAGGGACTATTAAACGAACTAAAATCTTGAGCTTCCTCATCTTTAGCACTTATTACAGGGTGTGATACGCCCCAGTCTATACCAAGTGATGGACTATTCCACAGTATAGCTCCTTCACTTTCTTTATGGTAGTAGTTGGTGCATTTATAGGCAAAGATGGTATCTTCTTCTCGAGTAACAAATCCATGAGCAAACCCAGGGGGCACATAAAACATTGTTTTATTATCTTCATCTAGCTCAATGGAAAAATGCTCACCATAGGTCTTAGAATCTTTACGAATATCCACCGCGACATCCAGTACAGCTCCTTTTATTACTCTTACTAACTTACCTTGTGCAAAAGGATTTCTTTGAAAATGCAAACCTCTCAAAATTCCCTTCCCGCTAAGAGATTGATTGTCTTGAACAAAGTCCAAATCTACTCCGGCCGCTTTCATAGCGTCTTGCCTGTAACTTTCAAAAAAGTGGCCTCGCTCATCGCCAAACACAGACGGTTTTATGATCAATAATCCAGAGATATGGGTCGTCGTTATTTCCATTATTAATTGCAATGATATAAAACTTACTAAGTTGTGAAAAATTGTTTAGCGTATTCTCCACTATTTTTTGGTTCTTTAGACGAAATTTGATGCCTTCTAAAAGCAAAAGTAATTCAAAGCACGTATGTCAGACCCATCTTACCTTCACTCACTAAATACTGAACAAAAAGCAGCTGTACTTCAAACGGAAGGACCCGTAATGATCATAGCTGGTGCTGGCTCCGGAAAAACGAGAGTACTCACCTACCGAATAGCGCACCTCATTCATACGGGTGTAGATGCTTTTAATATACTTTCACTCACCTTTACCAATAAGGCTGCTAAAGAGATGCGTCAACGTATAGAAACTGTAGTAGGTTCAGAAGCTAGAAACATTTGGATGGGCACGTTTCACTCTGTCTTTGCCAAAATATTACGAATAGAAGCAGAGAAAATAGGGTATCCTACTAACTTCACCATTTACGATTCAGATGATAGCAAAAGTCTCATACGCAGTATTGTTAAGGAAATGAATCTTGATGATAAAGTATACAAAGCCAACTATGTACTATCAAGAATCAGCAATGCGAAGAACAACTTAATTCAAGCGCATGTTTAT
The DNA here is from genome assembly GCA_003485825.1 of Bacteroidota bacterium. Lineage (GTDB taxonomy): Bacteria > Bacteroidota > Bacteroidia > NS11-12g > UBA9320 > UBA9320. Next base: position 4,943 of record DNHN01000026.1, read on the forward strand.
CAAAAGCAGAGTGAACTCATCGCCTATGACGAGACCACTGGCCGAGGTAAAATCTATGAGATATACTCTGAATATGCTAAGAGATGTTTCAAAGCTGGAGCCATGGACTTTGACGATCTACTTTTCAAAACTAATGTCTTGTTTAGAGATCACCCTCAAGCGCTGCTTAACTATCAAAATAAATTCAAGTACATTTTGGTCGATGAGTACCAAGAT
>DNHN01000288.1 GCA_003485825.1 Bacteroidota bacterium
TATTTTATATTAATTTTCGGAGTTTAAGGTTGCTTTTTTTTCTTTAAAACCTTCCTGCTACACTGAACGCTAGCTTTTTCTTGGTCACTTTACCGTCCAGCGTAAAGCTCTCTAGGAGTAAGATGTAGTTTCCAATGGGTGCCTTCGTACCATTGTCCGTGACGCCATCCCAACTTATAACTCCTGCACTGCCTAGTGTTTCATTGTTAAATGGATGATGAATCAGTTTACCTGCGAGGTTAAATACGTATCCGTTGAGCACAGTTCCTGGTTCAGTCATAGTATAATTTACGGTTAATACGTCTTCGTATCCGTCATTGTCTGGAGATACTGATTTACTCGCTAATGAAAAGTCTGCATTACTGGAGGAGAGGTCGATGTACTGTGAATTTTGATAGCCAGGAGTGGCATATCCTACACTTGCTGAGGCAGACTGCCAGTTTCCTATAGAAGTGCTGCTACTCGCGAATGATATGCGTTCTAGGCTGACTCCGTCTACACTCTTGAGCAGCTCAAAGTGTTGGTCCTCGGAGAACGCGATAGAGTCAATGCTTAAATCCAATTTGCCCAACAAGGTCAAGTAGCCTCCGTCATTATTCATTGAGATAAAACTCGCTAGTTGATGCAAGTTTTTGGCCTCAGGATATTGACTCTTGACTTTACTGGTGTCAGCGGTCAGTGAGACATATGCGTTTGGGTAGATGATTAGATCGAGGGCCACTTCTTCTGTGGATACTGAGCCTCCTGTGCTGGTATATCTCAGTGCTAGCTCATTGAGGAGAATATACTTCTGGCTAGAGTTGTATATTTCTACGAAGTCTACTCCATCGTCCTTGGGGTTAAACAGCACTTCGTTCAGCAGGATGTCTCCTGCAGTGGCAGTTTCTGTGATCACTAAATCAATTACGGTATTCTGACTACTGTTTCCTTTGCAATCCGTTAATTCTGCTATAGTTAAGGTGAACTCTACGTTCTCTTCCAATGGACTTAAGAAGGAGATAATCAGTGTATTCTCTGTAGTATTAGGGGTAATAAGCGTCGGGTTAATGTCTCCACTAAGCGTATAATTAGTGAGGTCAGTTGTGGACGCTCCTACTGGATTTTCGGTGAGAGTGAGCGTGATTTCACTAGCTCCAGTGATACGTGCTGAGATGATTTCCGGACCATCTGTATCTGGATTAGCTCCCAGCACAGAATTCATATTACCTGGCGTGCCTCCGCTGGCATCAGTACTCGCTATCCAGTTGTCTATTTCGGTGCATTGTGTTTGGAAATCTATCCGCTCAAGCGCATATCCACCTTGTTTTTTGATGCCGTCTTGGTAGTAGTCATCGGTATAGTTTACCTGGTCCAGAGGCAGTCCATCCGAATTAGCCACCATCAGATTGTCCCCGCCATTGTTGAGGGCAGGGAATCCGTCTAACCCGATTACATCACCAAATCCCGTAAACAAGCTTTCGTCTCCAGTTTTGGTAACGATAAGATATGCTCCAGGTGTGATTACTTTTTTAGGGAATAGGGCCGATGAGCTAGCATCACTAAAGGTGCAGTTTTCCAATTCCAGCGGATCTGAAGTTGCATTGTAGATTTCGATGTATTCTGCATCTGGCAAGCCTACGGGTGGGGTAGGGTCCGCAAATATCTCTGTTATGAGGATTTCGTTTGGTTTCGGTTTAGCCGCTACGAAATAGTCGAAAAGAACTACGGTATCCAGTAAATTAGAAGTAAGGTCTGAAAGATTCGAGATGGTGAGTTCGTAGGTATTATTAATGAACTTGGTAGCATAGGTCAATGTGATAGTACTTCCATCGGTCACTACGTTTTGTGGATTTCCATATCCATTATTCAGCGAGAATCCCGCGCCAACTATTTCAATAACCTCATTGGCCCGCAGGACTATAGTGCTATCATTTGGGGTACTAGTACTCAGTATTTTTGGTTTTGATGTATCCACTTCTATCGGGCCTATGTAGATGTCATCAAAAAAATGCTTGTTAAAAAAGTTCGATGAGCTTTGTCTTATCTGTATGGCGAAGTGTGAGCAGGTGGTGTAGGTGTTGTCTAGGACAGACCCTTCTGATATGTAGTTGTTTCCAGCACTATAGTCTACATACATGTTCCATAATCCAGCAGCATCTCGGGTTACTTTTATGGCAATATCGGTATTCTCTGTCTGCTCATCTGTACCGTCCATGAGTAGTGTTGGACCTCCAGGCTCCATTCTGTAAAGCGCTATTTCGTCTCTCGTGTTTCCTACTCTAAGAAAGTATCCAGAGTTTGCCATATTGGGATTAGGGTTATCCGTCATCAGGACAAAATCAGTATAGTTGGCAGAACTGGTATTGAGCTTCATATGCACCTTAAAACGCCACTCCACAGCGGTGCATTTAGTGTTTGGGGTGCTCAGGTAGAAGGTGTCATTGGAGGTGCTACTGTTGCTTCTTAGTTGCTCATTTTCTATGGTAAACTTATCGATAGTACCACTCCACTCTGGATTGGCAGTAAAGTCTCCATCACTGAAGTCTTCAATTACTTGAGCTCGCGCTACTTGGAGTAGCAGCAAGGTAGACAGGAAATAGAATAGTCTCATTTATTAGGGGTTATGCGTGTTTTCAATTCTTTATAAATACCTACGAAGGTGAGGTGATTAAGGGGGAATTCTAAGAATACATGTAGTACGCTTAGAAAGAACAGTGCAGCTAATCCTATCTTGTAATCATAAAAGTAAAGTGCTATGGATGCCACCCAAATAACAATAGCACCTATAAGTCTAGACTTCTTCACTTTATGCCATGCTATTACCTTAGTTTTACTAAACCAATTGAGGTAATGATAGGTATAGGCAAATGCGATAAAGATTTGCATTTTTAGTGCTACTGTAGAAAGTGCACTTCCATTCGGGGTTCGAATTAAATAAGTGTCTGGCTTAGCCCATCCCAGGTGTATGGCGATAGCGCCACTCAGTTCTACAAATTTACTCTCGCGCATAGCATCTAACCAGTATCCGGATAGAGTATAGTCGCTCATCTTTGGCCGAGAGTACACGATCAGGAACAGTATAGCGAAGAAGACCATTAGTGAAGCATACCCGCTGACACTTTTGGACTTCAATGCTCCGAAAAGAATGAATGCTCCTGTAAATACATAGACGTGAATCACAGTAGGTAGCATAATGCCAATAATCATGGTGTAGGCGTTAATCCCATTTAGAAAGTAAGCGATGACAAGTCCAAATAGCATCAGTATATACCGAAGATTCCTTTTTTTGACAAAAGTCATCATTATGGCACCATAGAACGCAAGAAAAATAAAGCTTCTTTCGTACTTCAAAAGAAACTGAGACACCTTGTTAAACGGACCTGCATTTATCGCTTCACTCCAAGATGCAGTAAGGCTAAATGCAGGAAACTGATGATAGGCAAATCCAAAGGTCATCAGACCGCAGAGTGCTACAAGTATCCAAGCATCTTTTTTATTGGTAGAGAAGTAGTTGCGGTTATCTAGCCATCCTATTTCAGTAAGGTAATGTAGGGGGCCAAGCACCGCATATGCGAGTAAAAAGGCATGGAAAGGAAGTTTCATAGCAAGAATAAATGAGAGTATCATTAATCCAATATTTAGAATATCTAGCCGTTTCGCTTGCATGCAATAAGACAAATCTAAAGGAAGTTGCTGAAACATTTAGGTTCGAATACGAAAAGAAGTGATTTTTACGTGTTTGACGGCAATTGTGCTATGCATAGCCACAGGTATAAAAATTGGCCAAAGGCAAGTGAAGAGGGAAAATGTGAAGCCCAAAGTAGAATGTTTAATCAACTTCAACTATAAAAAGGGTGAGAACATAGATAGAATGGTATTTTTATATTTTCAATAGGTATTTTTGTGACTTAATCAAATTAAACTGGAAATGAAAAAAGTATTAAATCTCTTTACTCTTTTAAGTGTGACGCTATTGTTTTCTTCTTGTGGGTATAACCAGATGGTGAGTATGCAGGAAGGGGTGGATCAATCATGGGCCAATGTGCAATCTTCTTACCAGCGAAGAGCCGATCTTATTCCAAATCTAGTAAGCACAGTGAAAGGGTATGCTGAATTTGAGAAGGAGACGCTGACTGGTGTGATCGAGGCAAGGGCAAAAGCTACTCAAACAACTATAGATCCGAGTAACCTTACTACCGAAAATTTAAAACAATTTCAAGCAGCACAAGGTGAGTTGAGTGGAGCACTCTCTCGCTTATTAGTAACTGTAGAGCGTTATCCAGACCTTAAGGCAAACCAAAACTTCTTAGAGCTTCAGGCTCAGCTAGAAGGTACAGAAAATAGGATAAATGTAGAGCGAAATAAGTACAACGAAGCGGCAAAAGGGTATAACACGTATATTAGACAAATACCGAGAAGCATATATGCCGGATGGTTTGATTTTGAAAAGAAACCGTACTTTGAGGCGGATGCGGGCACAGAAAACGCACCTAAAGTAGAATTTTAAATAAAGCAAGGAAGTCAGAGTTATGAGTTTTTGGAAGTGGGAACCACTCACCCCTTATCAGGAGAAACAAGTGCTAGAAGCAGTAGCTGCAGCGGAGTTAAACACTTCCGGTGAGATACGTGTGCACATAGATAAGTGGTGCAAGACGGACCCGTTGTTCAAAGCTAAAAATCTCTTTGTCCATCTTAAAATGGATGCGACGAAAGACAGAAATGGTGTCCTAATTTACATCGCCAAGGAAGAGCATAAATTTGCTATTTTGGGAGATATAGGGATAAACACAAGGGTACCCATAGGCTTCTGGGATAGTGCTAAAGATAAAATGCAAGGGCATTTTGCATCAGGAGATTTAGTGAGTGGAATCTGTGCAGGTATAGATGAGGTAGGGGTTAAACTGAAAGAGTATTTCCCATACCAGAGTGATGATGAGAATGAACTTCCAGACGAAATAAGCTATGGGTAGAACTGTTGTTTTAGCATTATTAATAGGGTCAATTAGTCTCGCGTGGGCGAAGAAAGTACCTGAGACTCCCACAGATAGGAGGTGGGTGCAAGATTATGCCAATGTACTGGATGCTGACCAAGAGCTATTTTTACTTAAAAAACTAAAAGCGTACTACGACTCTACCTCTACGGATATTGTCATAGTGACGGAGAATTCACTTGAAGGAGATGATGTATTTGACTATACGCACAGACTAGCAGAGAAATGGGGTGTAGGCCAAAAAGGGAAGGATAATGGTATCCTGCTATATGCTGCTATACAGGACCGAAAAATGTATATTCAAGTAGGCTATGGAGCAGAAGGGGCATTCCCAGATATTTATGCGAAAAGGGTAGTAGAAAATCAACTCAAACCAAACTTCAGAAACCGAAAATATGGAAAAGGCTTTCATGAAGCCACGGACGTTATTATAAGCCATCTAGAAGGTGAATTCGTAGCAGATCCAAGAAAAGGGCCGCGGGAAGGCATGCCTGCTTGGGTGACGGTGCTAATCATTGTAATAATCATTATTATATTTAGTAGTGGTGGGAATAACGGACGCACGTTTGACCATGGGACGACACGCAGCAGAGGACTTGGAGGCATACCCCCGTTTTGGGTAGGAGGAAGAGGTCTCGGCGGAGGTTGCGGAGGCTTTGGAGGTGGAGGCGGATTCGGAGGCGGTTTTGGCGGAGGAAGTTTTGGCGGAGGAGGAGCCGGAGGAAGCTGGTAGTATGTTAGATATAGTATTCATAGATATAGAGACTGTTCCACAGCAAAGTAGCTATGCCGCTCTTAGTCCAAGATGGAAAAAACTTTGGGATAAAAAAGCGGCGAGAATTGCAAAGGACGATGAAACGCCTGAAGAGCTGTATCCACGTGCAGGAATTTATGCGGAATTTGGCAAGGTAATTTGTATATCCGTAGGGTTTATTACGGAGACTGACGGTAAGCGTAACCTCCGAGTGAAGAGCTTCAGTGATAGAGACGAGAATAAGGTGCTGAGCGAATTTTGCGAGTTATTGGATAGCCGCTATTTCGCCAAAACACACTTTCTCTGCGCACACAATGGTAAGGAATTTGATTTTCCCTATCTCTGTCGTAGAATACTCGCCAATAAGATAACCATGCCAGATATTCTTGACCTTTCAGGCAAGAAACCTTGGGAAGTTAAACATCTGGACACTATGCAGTTATGGAAGTTTGGTGATTTTAAGAATTATACATCCCTTGAACTCTTAGCTGCACTATTTGATATCCCTTCACCCAAAGACGATATAGACGGTAGTATGATAAATGAGGTCTTTTATGTAGAAAATGACCTTGAAAGAATAAAGCACTATTGTGAAAAAGATGTAGCTACGGTGGCTAGCGTATTTTTAGCTATCAATGGGCATAAAATATTGAAGCAGGAAGAGATAATACACTTATGATTAAAGCCATATACCCAGAAAATTGGAAGGGGGAGTACGAACTGATAGATTCTGGAAACGGGATGAAGCTTGAAAAGTATGCTAGTCATGTACTTGCGAGGCCAGAACCACAGGCTATTTGGAGCCCTAGACTTAGTAAAGCCGAGTGGGAAGGGATGCAGACAGGATCTTTTGCTCAAGAAGGCAGTCACAAAGGTCAGTGGAATCTTTGGGGGCAGAATAAGCCCTGGTTCATTAAATATGGTGTGCACGACTCTTCTATTAAAATGAAGCTAAATTTCACGCAGTTTAAGCACATCGGGATATTTCCTGAGCAGGCTGCAAATTGGGATTATATCTATGAGAAAAGCAAAGCGTTCAGAGGAGGAGCTAGTGTATTAAACCTATTTGCCTATACCGGAGGAGCTTCTTTAGCAGCTAAGGCAGCAGGTGTGGACGTGGTGCATGTGGATTCCATTAAACAGGTAGTGAGCTGGGCTAATGAGAACCAAGACCACAGTAAGTTAAAAGACATTCGCTGGGTGGTAGAGGACGCACTAAAGTTTGTAAGTAGAGAGGTGAAAAGGGGACGGAAGTACCAAGGAATAATATTAGACCCTCCTGCTTATGGTATAGGCACTAAAGGAGAACGATGGAAGCTAGAAGAGAAACTGGGGATGTTACTGCAGCAAGTCGCTCAAATTCTTGCCTCAGATGGTTTTCTGGTGCTCAATGTCTATTCACTAGGTTTATCGCCTTACATTATTCAAAATCTGATGGAAGACCACTTCCCAGATCGTAAAGTGGATATTTCTGAACTGTGTTTGAAGTCACGAAGTGGGCAGATATTGCCTCTTGGTATCGTCGCCCGCATTTAGTCAAGAACTTCGAGTGTATAATCCACGCTATTTTAAAATCAATCGGTGAGGTAGGTTAACGGAGCGTCATTTCTTTTAAAGTATTGCGTATTAAGCAGTCCTTAAGGCATATCCTTGCACATAAATGTATATTTTTGCAAGAAGTAATGCATAGAGGTATTTGGATATTTTTTTTGGTGTGTGCAAGTATAGTAACGTATGCTCAACAACCCACCACATCTGCCTCCGGAGTAACTTTTTCAAACACGTATTGCTCCCAGACAAGAGTCAGTTGGACCAATGGAAATGGGACTTCTCGTATCGTTATAGCGTCAAAAGGTGCGCCTTTTTCTAGCATTGTAGCCAATCAGTTTTACTTGGCAAATAGTAGCTATGGCTCAGGCCATAATTTTACTACTACAGAATTTGTAGTGTATAACGGAACCGCTAGCAGTGTAGTAGTTAGTAATTTAGAAAAAAATACAACCTACTATTTTTCAGTTTTTGAATACAATGGTTCAGGAACGACTTTCTTTTATCGTACTACAGGTTATCCTGAGGCGAGTTTGACTACCGCAGACTTGCAAGCAGATTTTAGTATAGACGACCCTTATCAATGTATTAACGGCAATAGCTTCACCTTCACCCCGACGGTATCAGTAGGTGGTTCGGCTGCACTATCTTACCGGTGGAAGTTTGGAGACGGGAATACTTCTACTGCAGAAAGCCCTACGCATACCTATACAGCTAAGAATATGTATAATGTGGAGCTTACTGTGTCATCTACCCAGTGTGAAGATGTCATAGTAAGACCAGATACCGTGGCTCCAAAGCCGGATGTTTCATTCATTCAAGACCCATCGGTGGACGGAAATACAAGGATTCAATGTTTATTGAGCCCAGATGGGAGTGGTAATTACTATAAGTTTCAGAATACTTCGAACTATGGATTTCTATCTACAGGATTTTCATTTACTGTAAAAAGATGGGACTACGGGGACGGTACCGTAGAACTGAATACAAATGATAATTTTATAGATCACGTCTATACTGAAGCAGGCGAGTACGAAGTCAAATTCGTGGTATCCAACTCCTTTAATAATGTGGAATACTGCACAGATTCTGCTAGTCTTTTGGTAGAGGTGAGACCGAGTCCGATAGATAGTTCTTTGCTGTCCTTGGATTCTATACAGTGTGAAAACTTAAACCTATTTGAGTTTGAAAATGGTACCGCAGACCCCACGGTTGTGTCTACTTGGAATTTTGGAGATGGGAATTCAGTGAATGGAAATGCGGTAACCCATTCATATGCGAATGTAGGTACATATGAGATTACGCTAGAAGCCACAGATGGAATAGGGTGTTATGCCATGTACAAAGACAGTGTAAGGCTCGTTCCTCAACCTGCCAATGATTTTTCTGGACTAGGAGCTACTTCTTGCCTTGGATATGACGCTATTCAGCTAAACCCTCTGGTAGCTGGAGGGGTATGGATAGGAGATGATGTAGATGCTGACGGTGTATTCTCACCCAATACTTTGGGAGACAGTGAAGTGTCTTATGTCATAGAGGCTGCTGGATGTAAGGATACAGTTACAAAGACCGTTACAGTCTTTGAAGTGCCAAGGTTTTCTCTAGGACCAGATACAAGTATATGTAGTGGAACATCCTTTACGAAGCGAATAGATAAAGGAACTACAACGGTGTCTTGGAGTACCGGTGCCACTGATTCCTTTACGGATGTGACGAATGCCGGAATACTATGGGCAGAGCGCACAGATAATGGGTGTAAATTTAGAGACACTATGCGAGTGACTGTAATCAGTGCTCCGTCTATAGAACTGGGACCAGATACACTATTATGCGGTGGCGGACGTAAGATCATAGACGTAAGAGCATCTGAAGCCACATATACATGGAGCGATGGATATACTGGCGGTGGTACGCGGACGATTACCTCTACCGGAGACTATAGTGTAGTAGTGACGAATAAGTGTGGGACAGCTTCTGATGATATTGTTCTGGAGTTTTTGCCTTACGCATGTGATATATTTATGCCCAACGCATTTTCACCTAATGGTGATGGCCTAAATGATCTCTTTAGACCTTCGGGAACCATCATTATGAAGTCTATGGAAGTCTATAATAGATGGGGGGAATTGTTGTATACTAGTGTTGGTGATAACTTTGCTTGGGATGGATATGCCAACGGAGAACTCTCTCAACCTGGAGTGTACTTCTTTTTTATTCGCTATGAGAAACCAGAAGAAGAAGGGGTCACACCAATGACACTGTCAGGTAAATTTCATTTGGTGTATTAACCATAATTGAACTCAGGTTAATATAAATCGCGGTTACAAACTTTTTCTAAGACTTACTCGGAGAGTTGGGTTGTAAATGGTAATTCGAGGTGATGACGTGGTAGTAGAAGTGATAGGTATTGGTATTCTAACACCTGCGGCTAGTGTCACCCTTGGAAGTACTTCATAGGTCAGATCAGAACCTAGAGATAAATTGATGTGGTATGGTCTATTATCTATCCCTATGCTGTCTTTAATCACATGAGTGAAATCATTTTTAATCGCAAAACCTTCCGTAGTCACTTTTACATCTCCATTTATTAAATAATACATGCCGAAGCCACCATTGATTTCTAGGGCCATTTTATTTGGTATTTTACGTAGCTGAAGAATTCTATTATATAAGAACTGAGCACCCGCATATTGCTGTCGGTATCTGATATAAGCTACCTTGTTAGCTCCTTGAGACAGGTCTCTAATTTCAGGCAGTTGTGGATGTATTACATCTAAAAACTGAAGATTCCGTTTTACGAGCGTCATATTCGTTTGATAAAAGGTAGGAATTACGCTAAAACTTTGATATCTGTCCAGTTGTTTTCGTATTTCGAGTCCAAGAGACAAGCTCATATCGCTGGTCTTTAACGCTTTGAGTGAGTCAGAGCTGTTCTGTGGCGTTGGCCCTATTCTGGCTATATTGTAAGCAGGTTCAGCTACTATACCTAGTGAAATTTGAGCTTGGGCTCCTATGGTTATCAGACAAAGGGTGATAAGAACTATTTTTTTCATGAGCTACGAAGTAAACGATAAAATCTATACGAAAGTATACTAGCGGATAAGGTGAGACCTATACTTAGGCCTATCCAAATTCCATTTACCCCGTGCCAAAACGCGTCAGTATTCGAGGAATGAGACATCAGATAACCTAGCGGCATGGCTATAATCCAATAGGCAATAAATATGAGTAGACTCGGCACTTTGACGTCTGCTATGCCACGCAATATTCCTATAGATATAGCCTGAACACCATCACTCAGCTGGAAAATGGCAGCGAGTATGAGTAGCTGAGAGCCCATAAAAATAACTGTAGGTTCGTCTGTAAAAAGTTGAGACAGTTGGGCGTTAAATAGAAAGAAGAAACTGGCGAATACAATCATGACCAATAGTCCGATTACCAAACCTGCTTTTCCAAATTGTTTCACATTTGTGGTATTGCCATTGCCATATGCTTTGGCCACACAGATACTACTGCCTGCAGAGATGCCACCAGCAAACATATAGGTAAGAGAAGCTAAGGTTATAGCTAGGTTATGTGCAGCTAACTCTTGGGAGCCTAGCCAACCTGCCATTATAGCGGCACCGGCAAAGGCTGCGACTTCAAAAAAGTATTGTAAGCCAGTAGGAAATCCTATTTGCCATATTTTTCGGAAAAATGTAATTCGGGAAAAGTCGCTAAAAGAGTTCAAGAACTTTTTGGCAGTTATGGGTACTTTGTCTGAACGGAGCATGACCCATAGCATAGTTACGGCAAGGAATACACGAGAAATTATGGTCGCATATCCAGCACCATTTAATCCGTAAGCCGGGAATCCAAAATGACCAAAGATAAGAACCCAGTTTAGAAATACATTGAGAGCAAGAGCAGCAAGTGTGATGACCATCCCCCCAAGGGTAAAGCTAAATCCATCACAGAGATTCTTAGCAAAAAAGAAGATCAGCATGGGTGGCATAGACCACATCAGCAATGTGAGGTATGGAATAGCT
>DNHN01000237.1 GCA_003485825.1 Bacteroidota bacterium
TCTTTGTGTTCTTCCTTCTACACCAGCAGTATCCAACGCTCCACGAACGATGTGATATCTAACCCCTGGAAGGTCTTTTACTCTACCACCTCTCACTAACACTATACTGTGCTCCTGAAGATTGTGACCCTCTCCCGGTATGTACGCGTTCACCTCATTACCGTTAGTAAGCCTTACTCTGGCTACTTTTCTCATCGCCGAATTAGGCTTTTTAGGAGTAGTAGTATACACTCTTGTGCATACTCCTCTTCTTTGAGGGCAAGAATCGAGTGCTCTCGACTTGCTTTTTTTGGTGAGTTCCTTTCTCCCCTTACGTACTAATTGTTGTATTGTAGGCATATATTTCTATCCGATTTCTAAAAAGGTCTGCAAAAGTAGTATTTATAAGTCACTTTACAAGCCCTTTGAATAAAAAAACATTTTATTATTCTAAGGTTGTTAAGTCAGACTAAAATTATCTCTTTTAATGGCTCTGCGAACCCTTATTATTGCGGCTGCAAAGGTAAGATAATAAATGTATTAGCCTGCATGGGAAATCAGATTCATTACATAAAACATAATAAAATCGACTTTAACAAGTGGAACAACTTGGTGGAGCGCGCAGAACAAGGTACCGTTTACTCCTATTCTTGGTGGCTTTCTGCATTTTGCCAATGGGACATTATCGTTTTAAATGACTACGAGGCCGGGATTCCTGTACCGCAAGCTTCCGGGATGTTTATTCAGAAAATACATCAACCTAATTTTATACAGCAATGCTTATGGCTAGGTACACTGCCTGATGATGATATATTACCCCATATATCTAAACTGATTGCCTCTAAAAGCCAGGTGATCCATTTCAATTCTAATCTACCATTGGACTTTAGTGTAACTGAACGAAAGAATCAGATTCTTGACATACGAGAAGCTTCAGAAGTGCAGGCAGGCTATTCTAAAAGTTTATCAAAAAATATCAAAAAGCAACGAGACAAGGTGTTGGTATCTGAGAATCAAGACATTCAACACACAATTGATAAATATACAGCAGCCTATGGTTCATTAAATACGCAATTAAAGCCGATAGACTACCTCAAAATCAAAAACCTAGCAGTATCAAAACCTGAGAACTTTGTAAACCTCACCCTTTATTTAAATAAACAACCTGTGGCCGGATTACTCTTTGCTAAAGGAAAGAATAGACTGCATTATATATTAGGTGCTCCTACTGCTGACGGCAGAAAAGTAAATGCCTTATCTATAGGTATACATTATATCATAGAAAAATATGGTAGTTCCTATGCCGTGTTAGATTTTGAAGGTAGCAGTATACCCTCAGTACACCAATTTTACAGATCATTTGGATCTGAAGTGGAGACATTTTACGAATTATCCCATATGCCTTACTGGCTTAAAATGCCATTAAGGGTCTACAAAAGATTGTTTAAATCATAAGGTAAGGGTACATGTGAATTAAATCCCTCACCAAACTCCACGCCAATAATCTCTCCCATCTCTCGTGACCTAGCCTCTAAAAAATTCAAAAATCTTTTTGAACTAATAGGAGTCTCCGCTTCATTAGACTCCGGATTATAAAACTGTGTTCTGTACGCCAGGATACTTTCAATTTTTCTAGGATGAAAAGCGGTAATATCTATAACAAAGTCCGGTCGTGTATGATAATGTTGTATGTAATGGAATAAATGCTTCGGTCGGTACGCTTCTTGACTTTTACCATTTACAGTCGTGGTAATTTTCCGAAGTCCTGATAGGAAGAACGCTTCTTTAACCAATTGTGCAGCCTTGGGGTGATCTATATGTCTATCGTCTATTGCGTTAGCCAAAACCAGTGTAGGTCTGTACTTTCTTATCATCTTTATGACTTTATATTTACTCGCTTGGTTCAATTCAAAAGAACTGTCCCCAAGATCAAGGTTTTCGCGCACAGCAATCCCTAAAATATTAGATGCATTGGCAGACTCTTCTCTTCGCGTAGTTACCGTCCCTCTAGTTCCCATTTCACCTTCCGTTAAGTCCACTATGCCAACCGTTTTACCCTCAGCTATCAGCTTCATAATGGTTCCCGAACAAGCTAACTCTACATCATCTGGATGAGCTCCAAATACTAGAACATCTAATTTCATATTCAAAAGTAATGATAAACCTAACTTATTCTAACTTAGAGTTCTTTATGATATACTCTATTTGATAATCCTCTATTGGATCGTATTCCACATTGATGTTTGCGTCGTACATTTTAGCCCAAATTCCATAGAACATGGTACTTGCACTTCCCCTGTACTTTTTCAATATTTCGTACGTAGTGTTTCCTGTCTCTCGGTGTATTAATTTTAGAAGTAGTTTGCCCTGCGAGACGGTTAGTTGCTTCAGTTGAGCCTTAAACTCCTCCATGACGGAGTCCTCCGTAGCCTTTATATACTTTTTCTTTGCCCTCCTAGAAGTAAGTTGATTAAGATTATCATCCATCATCTGCAATCTAAAGGCAGCAAGTTTTACATAAGGCATAACTTTTTTCACATTCCTAACTAACTTTAGGTATTCTTCTTGCTCTTCCTTAGAGTTAAACTCTTTTAATATAAACTCATCAAATGAGTATACATAAAAGGTGTCTCCATCCATATACACCTTTCGTAGCACAACTGCGGAATCTGAACTCTTATTCTGAGCTAGTGCTCCAAAGGTTATCCAAGATAGTAAGAATAGTAAAGTAATCTTTTTCATTTGCTTTTCATAATTCAAATAGTATGCCACTAGCTCAATAGCTCAGCTAAAATTTCCGTAGAATTCAGTTTTTTATTCTTTGTAATGTGGTACTGGTAATACTTACTTATTTGATTTAGAGCCTCTCTTCGTATGGCCCCATCTACTTGAGTTATACAATTTCCATTTTTTAATTCTGAAAGCAAACTAGATACCGATAAAGATGCTGTATGCAATCCGATATCCCTAACAAACCGACCTTGCTCGAGGCATAAATATGGCGTACTTTCAGTATGATTACCATTCGGGATAACACCTAAGTGCTTCGCTAACTCCAACATGAAAGTAATAGGTTTAAGAGGCGACAATATGCTGTTCTCCAAATCCATAATTTCAGCTTCTATAAAATCAAATAGTTCTTCCTCACATTCTTCTTCAGTAATGCACTGATTAAGCACCTCAAGCATGAATAATGCAACAGATTTTTTTGACATATTCTCTTGTGTATCAAAAAGTAATAATGTCGGTTTCAAATCCTTAACACTATTTATATTACTATTGGGTCTGTAGTACACATCCATATCAACTATGTTCAGCGGTTGTATCATAGATGGTCGTATTGCAGACTTTCCTTTTCTGATGCCTTTAAACATGTAACTCCTCAGGCCAAACTCTCTGGTATATATCTTCGAAATTACGCTGCTTTCACTGTAATTTGTATTTCGAAAAACTACAGCCCGGGTCTTACTGAGCATACTATCTTACTATCAACAGCTTAGATACCAATGAGTCTTCATCATCTTTATTCGCACTATAAATGAGGTAAATTCCCGATTGCGGCTTTTGACCACTAAAATCTAGGCCATTCCAGACTGCTGTTCCTCCCGTTGCTATTAACTCATACACCACTCGTCCTGCTACGTCTGCTATTTTTACGGTAGCATCTTCTGGCAAGCCGGATATAGTAATAGGTCCTTCATATCCTGGCTCAACAGGATTCGGAAAAACCAACGTGTTTGAATGTTTGTCTGAAGCTTCAGTAGCGTCCCCGCGATAAGAGGCCATGCCCTCAATAGTCCCAAAGAAGACTTCTCCCGTTTTTGGGACTATACCTATAGTATTAATCACATTGCTAGGAAGAGGACTATTCGCCGTGGTAAAGTGTCTTATTATCGCTGAACCATCTTCTTTGACTAACCACGCACCATTATTTGTGGCCACCCACTTTCGGTTACCGCCATCTACTTTAATATCGTTAACGACTTCATTACCTAATAAATAGCCTACATCATTCCCATCGTCTATAATTATCTGTTGAGCATCGGCATTAGGCCCTCCATCAAACACTAAATTAGGATTATAAAACACCGCAATACCCGTTTCCGTGCCAACCCATATCTCTCCATCCTTATCTTTCACTATAGCTTTCACGTTATTATTAGGAAGTCCTCCTTGATTACTTGTCGTATTCAATAACCTTCTTTGCAATTGTCCATTTTCCAATTCTTTAACAACTAATATCCCCGTGCTACTATTTCGAGGTACTAGAGCCCATACCTGGTTCTGATCATCCACCACCATTTCTCCCAAATTTTTTAACCCAACATTAAAATCTTCCCAGGCCCCATTCGATCGTCTTACTAGCAAAGCTTTATCCGTATCATAGTTTGAAGCCCATAAATTCCCATCGTTATCCTTAGCCATCCCAAACACTATTTCTCTTCCAGGCACAGACTCTTTTATGGTACTATTGTTCTTATCAAAATATTCTTCCGGTACTCCATTTCTTATTAGAGCCAACCCGGCACCAAAACTTCCTAACCAAATCTCATTATCAGAAATATGAATATTGGTAAAATCTATCATAGATCCAACAATAGGATTACTCTCATCTCTATTGACCCACCTTCCATCTTGATACACATAGTATCCGAAAGAAATATATGAAGGTGCGTAGGCCGTGGTATGTCCTCCGGAAGTAACCCACATCTGATTACCAACTCCATCCATGTCATAACTATTCAGCCCATATGGGCCTGGTAACAATAGATAACTGACTACGTTCTCAGGTGTTTTTTTTATCATACCTGTATAGAAGCTTCCAAACCACAGACTCCCTTCGTCATCAATGAGTGCAGATGCCATTGACGGCTCTGATTTTTCAATAAACGATCCATTTTCATCTATAACTAATATCCCCTCCCCTCTAGCTATAACCAAGTTACCAAAAGAGGAAGTAATATCCCTATAATCCCTTTTGCTATTATCTACTGCACTAAAGCTCCCTCCTTTGTACTCATGCAGAATACTATCACTTACAAAATACAGTGCTGAATTATGCGTATATACAAGGTAAGCGCTGTCGTAGGAAGTATTAACATCCCAACTAGAGAAGTTTTTAAGATTAACGGAGGG
>DNHN01000236.1 GCA_003485825.1 Bacteroidota bacterium
TATAAATAAAGTAAAAATTTTTGCGGGCTCCGGCTCTACTAATTTAGCTGAAAAAATAGCTAAATCCTACGGAAAAAATCTCGGTACAGTAACGCTAAACACCTTCAGCGATGGAGAGTTTCAGCCGTGTATAGATGAAACTGTGCGTGGATGTGATGTATTCATTATCCAAAGTACTATGCCACCAGCAGACCATCTTATGGAGCTGCTTATGCTCATAGACGCTGCTAAACGTGCCTCTGCGCATAAAGTAGTAGCGGTTATTCCATACTTCGGTCTTGCTAGACAAGATAGAAAAGATAAGCCACGTGTTCCTATAAGCTCCAAAATGGTAGCTAACATACTCACCGCTGCAGGGGCAGATAGAGTAATGACTATGGATCTACACGCTCCGCAAATTCAAGGATTTTTTGACATCCCTGTGGACCACCTAGACTCTACAGTTATATTCATACCTTACATACAAAGCCTTCCTAAAGAAAACCTGTTACTCGCCGCTCCAGATGTAGGTGCTACTAAAAGAGTACGGGAATTTGCTAAGTATCTAGGTGTAGAGATGGTAATTTGTGATAAAGCACGTAAACGTGCCAACGAAATAGCCTCTATGACCGTGATCGGCGATGTAGAAGGTAAAGATGTAGTCCTTATAGATGACATCTGTGATACGGCCAATACACTGTGTAAAGCTGCAGCTCTAATTAAAGAGCAAGGAGCTAAGTCCGTGAGAGCTGTCTGTACACATCCTGTGCTCAGTGGAAAAGCATACGAAAACTTAGAGAACTCAGTGTTGGAAGAAATCATACTGTGTGATACTATTCCATTGGTGCCAGGAAACTACTCCAAAATAAAAGTATTGAGCGTAGATCGCTTATTTGCTAATGCTATCAGAAACGTAAGTGAGTTTGGGTCTATTAGCTCATTATTCAACATATCTGATACATTTCAACAAGAATTAATATAACAAAGAATTTAATAGTAAGAAAACAATGAAAGTAATCGCATTAAAAGGTGACGTAAGAGAGGGACTAGGTAAGTCTGCCACCAAAAAAGTAAGAAGTGAAGGTAAAGTACCTTGCGTAATTTATGGTAAAGGTGAAAATCACCATTTTTCTGTATACCAAGCAGATTTTAAGAATTTAATATATACGCCAAACACTTACTTAGTACAAGTGACTGTAGGAGATACGGTAAAATTAGCTAAGGTTCAAGAACTTCAGTACCATCCAGTATCTGAAGATATATTACACGCAGATTTTTATGAAGTAGACGCAGCTACTCCAATATCTATAGCTGTTCCAGTTAAAGTAGTAGGAAACTCTCCAGGTGTAATAGCGGGTGGTAAACTTCAGCTTAAAATCAAAAAACTAAATGTTTTAGGCTTAATTAGTGATTTACCAGAATTTATAGAGGTAAACATAGATACGTTAGAAATAGGAAAAAGTGTGAAAGTAGGAGAAATTAGTGTAGACAAACTTACACTTCTTGATTCTGCCAATAACTCTATCGTATCTTGTATAGTGACTAGAGCTGCTAAGAGCGCTGGTACTGCATCAGTTGAAGAAGAAGAGGAAGAAGCAACTGAAGACGCTGCAGAGTAATTCAATTCTTCACAATCCAATAGTATATCTAAAAACCTTTTCGCAGTGCGAAAAGGTTTTTTTGTTAAATAGACTTCTTAATCACTGTCTCCATGTCCTCGAAATCAAAGTCCAAAGTCTTTTCAACTTTTGTATTGTCAAAATGATTCACAGCGACACTTGCTTTTACGGTCTCTTTGCTCAGCATACCGCCAAATCCTAAAAACTCCTTAAAAGCCATAAGATAATACACCGTTTTGTAGAGCAATCCTTTTATCTCTATAGTTGGTTTTTTAGTACCCATCACAGCTGTCATCATATCCGTAATTTCTTTGAAACTCTTATTTTCACTGACGACTATAAACCGCTCTCCCATACTATCTGAGGTACATAATTTAATTGCAATACGAGCGACATCCTCTACCCCTACCCATCCTGTTATTCCGTTGCTGTAAAATGGAAACCCATCCTGTGCGTTCCCAAAAAGCGTATTGCTTCCCTTGGTCCAATCGCCATAGCCAAGTATTATCCCCGGATTAATAATCACAGCAACTAATCCCTCTTCAGACCCACGCCATACTTCTAGCTCTCCCAGCTGCTTAGAGTAGCCGTAGTTACTGTGAGCCAATTCATCATCCCACTCTGCACTCTCTTTTATTACATCTTCTTTCCCACTCTTAGCTATTGCAGCTATACTGCTGCAATACAATAGTTTTTTTACTCCTGCGTCCTTAGCCACATTGACCACATTCGCTGTGTATTGCTGATTTACCTCCAGCAGTCTGTTCAGATCCTTTTTGAGATAGGAAATCATACCTGCAAGATGCATAACGTAATCGGCTCCGTTAAAAACAAAGTCCAACCCTTCTGTGTCGTATAAGACACATTCATACCAAGTTAACTTGCCGTAACTTTCTGGTGTCAGCTCATAATAAGCCTTCACCTTATCAAACTCAACTAACGAAGCATTTGGTCTCGTAATAGCGCGCACCGTATGCCCTTGCTTTAGTAAATGATGTATAATATGTACACCTAAAAATCCATTGGCTCCAGTTATGGCAAAAATCACGTTATGCTTCCCTTATTTTTGTGAGCTACGAATATATTTAATGTTACAAGAATACTTCACGCCAGTTCGCTTATCTCAGGAATATGCTGCTTACCAAGTCGGGAGCAATGTACAAATGCATAAGAATACATTTCCAAAACTTGAAGCAGGCAACATAGCACTAATCACAGTAGTCGATGAGGGTGGCCAATTTGACTCCCTGCGTGCTGCTTTATACTCCCTTGTAAGTCATGCAGGCCTTTCTAATAAGCTAGTAGATTTGGGTGATATCATCACGGGAGAAACTCCTGCAGATACGAATGCTGCTATAGAGTACGTGTCCAGAACACTTAAAGCCAAAAAAATCACCACCATACTGCTGGGTGCAGATGCAAACCAAGGAGAAGCAATGTATAAAGGCACAGAATCAGAAGCCGAAGAGGCGCAAGTAGAAGTAACGCTTATTTCCTCCCATCTACCCCTTTTAGAATATGAGCTACTCAATAGAATTTGTAATATCGAGCCGAACTACTTAGGTCAGTTAAATGCTATTGGATTTCAAGCGCACTATATTCCGCCAAAGGCAATGGACATATTAGAAAATCTAAACTTTGGTCACCAAAGACTTGGTCAATTAAAAAGTAGATTAGAAGATGGCGAACTGTACCTTCGAAATTCTGACCTAGTCCTTTTTGACCTCAATGCTCTCAAGTATGCTGAGGCTCCAGCTCAAAAGACAATTCAGCCTAATGGATTAACCAGTGACGAGGCATGCCAATTAGCAAGATACAGCGGGATGAGTGATGTCAATACAGCATTTGGCATTTTTGGGTTTTCGTATGCTAAAAATCAATCTTCGCTCACCTCGGAACTCATAGCACAGATGGTGTGGTACTATATAGATGGAGTACTTAATCGAGTGGATGACACACCTACTTCTCATAATGAGTTTGTAAAATATCGCTGTGATTTTTCTGCAAACGAAGATGCACCAATGCTTTTTCTAAAGAGTAAACGAACTTCGCGATGGTGGATGCAAGTAGAGCACCCTGGATATCCAGAAAATGAAGGGCTACGCCTCACCATGCCTTGCTCCTATGAAGACTATATGGAAGCAGCCAACGGAGAAACACCTGCACGGTATTATCAAGCTCTGAAAAGAGTATAATATCTTACAGCACTTTACGTTAATTAATAGATACGATATGCCTGCAAAACAAAAGTCCATACTTCTACTCTTACTCTTTCTGATTAGTATAGCCGCTAGCGCATGCTCTCAAAAAACCTGTAGTAAAAAAAAGAAGACCAAAGTAGAAATGGGCTGGATGTAGTCACCATTTTCTTACCTATCTCAAAAGAAGACTACGCAGCGGAATCAAACACACCCTTTCTCTGTCTAATTCATGTAAACGCGTATGCTTTCTGTACATCAAAGTGATTTTCAACTTATAGATCTTGCCATTAATGGTGACGATAGGGCTTTTCAGCACATAGTAGAAAGACACCAGCGATTAGTAGCAACAGCAAGCATGAACATGGTTGGGGATATGGACATAGCACAAGAAATAGGTCAGCAAACCTTCATTCGCTTTTATAAGGCGATGCATTCTTTTAAAAAAGAAGCAAAGCTCAGCACATACTTAACTCGTATCGCCATTAACTTAAGTCTAAATCACCTGAAAAGAAAACAAACTTTTGCTCAAAGGTCTCTAGACCTGAGCAAGGCGATTAATGTTAAAGCAGATTCAGATACATTGGACAATAAACAAGTAGTGCATATGGCACTTCAGATGCTGGACCACAAACACCGCTCAGTAGTTGTCCTTAGAATGATTCAAGGCTATAGTACTGATGAGACTGCAGATATCTTAGAGATACCAAAAGGAACCGTATTATCCCGACTAAAAAGAGGATTAGAGAAACTAAAGAAACACTTAAAAGAAGATTTAAAATATGAACTATCTTGACCAACTATTAAGAAAACAGCAGTATGATTTCGGCAGTGACTTTAGCAGTAGAGTCTTGAATGCCACTACAGCTATTAAGGACCGTTCGCCCAGTGTCCACTGGTTCCTCTTGGGAGCTGCCGCCACCATAGGACTATGTGCTCTTTCTATCTATATCTTAGAAGGACACCTCAGTATAGACACTTTCCTAGGCACTGATGGTCTATATAATGATACACTAATAGACTACCTAAACATTCAATAATATGAGGATTTCAAAAACTATTTTAATCGTAGTGTCTATGCTTATCACAGGTTTCACTATCGGATTTTTTACGGCTGGGAGAATGGCTCGAATGCGCATCGATAAGCACAGGAATATGATGCAAAATATATCGTTAGAAAAACAATTTATCGCTGAAAAAATTGACCTAAGCAAATCGCAAGAAGCAGAAGTTTTCCCTATACTAGACTCTATGCTCACCCTACAAAAAGCCATCAGACAAGAGCACCATAACGAGATGAAGAATAAGCGAAAAATAATGTTTGAATCCATAAGACCTCATTTGACTCCAGACCAACTAAAAAATCTTAGGCAGTTTACACGAAAACAACGACCACCTCAACCTCCAGTCCACTAGATCACTTTGTCATTAATATTTACCTATACGACGATAGACTCTAAACTACTTGGAATGAGAATTGAGTTAGCTAGGTCAAAGTAAAAACAATATAATTATGAAAGGGATTAAAATCACATTGCTGATGCTTATCGTCTGCCAGACAGCGATAGCACAGAGTAAAACTGCAGAAGAGATCGCTGCCAAGCACGTAGAACGACTAAATAATATAGTTCAACTCACCGCAGAACAACAAGTCCAAGTAAAGACCATTGTGCTGGCTTCTACAAAAGAAATCAAGCATTTAAAAGAAAATGGTCAGTCTACACCAGAAGAGAGAAGAGCTATAAAAGAAG
>DNHN01000352.1 GCA_003485825.1 Bacteroidota bacterium
GCCAAACTTCCACGCTTTTCAGCTACTAAAATATCAGCATACTTCTTAAACATCTCTTTAGCAGAGAGTTCATCTATTCCTTTTAACTTGCTACTCTCTTCTGCGGATAAAGAACACGTACTATCCGAAATGTCTTTTTTGATGGTCTTACGAGCGGTCATAGCACTGCGAAGCCCCCCTATTTTCACAGTTTCTATGGGTTCATTTTCCTCGCCCTTTTTCTCTTTTTTAGCAACAATAGGTGACGCTAAGCTCTCAGCAGCCTCTGTGTTTTCTTGAAAAAGATGGGTAAAATATCCTGTGTTAGCGAGTAGTGCTAGCTTAGGCTTTTTTTTTTAGTCACGTCTATAGCGTGTTGGAGAGAAGCTAGTTTAATAAGAGCCAGCTCTATATGCAGACGTTGGTTTCTGCTAGTCTTATAAGTAGTACCGGTCTCTCCCAGGATATTAATAGCATTTACTATAAATGACGCACTCACTTCCTGTGACTGCTTGTGATATCTGCCTGCAATTTCCTTAGATTTTTCAAGCAACTGCTGGCTACTCGCATTCTGAGCTACCAGTAAGTCACGCATGTGATTTGCTAAGCCATGTAAGAACAACTCTCCATCAAATCCCTTCTGTAGTATCTCATTGAATAGTACCAATGCAGCACTTATATCTCCAGCAAGGAACGTATCTACTACTTTAAAAAAGTAGTCATAATCTAAAATATTGAGATTATCGATAACCTCTTGGTACGAGATTTTACCTTCCGTACCGAAACTCGCCATTTGATCAAAAATAGACAGAGCGTCTCGCATAGCCCCGTCAGCTTTCTGTGCTATGAGGTGAAGCGCTTCCTCTTCCGCATCTATTTTCTCGTCTGCAGCTATTCCTTTCAGATGCGCTACAATCTGCGGTATAGTGATTCTGTCGAAGTTAAACACCTGACAACGAGAAAGTATAGTAGGAAGTATCTTGTGTTTTTCTGTAGTGGCTAGTATAAAAATAGCATACTTTGGTGGTTCTTCTAATGTTTTCAGAAATGCATTAAATGCAGCCTGAGAAAGCATATGAACCTCATCTATGATATATACCTTATAATCTCCTGTTTGCGGTGGTATCCTTACTTGCTCATTTAGCGCTCGGATGTCATCCACAGAGTTGTGTGAAGCAGCATCTAGTTCAAAAATATTGAACGAGTAGTCATACCCTTCCGGAACCGTTCCTTTATTAATTTCCTTAGCTAAAATCCTAGCACACGTAGTTTTACCTACACCTCTAGG
This sequence comes from Bacteroidota bacterium, assembly GCA_003485825.1. Classification (GTDB taxonomy): domain Bacteria; phylum Bacteroidota; class Bacteroidia; order NS11-12g; family UBA9320; genus UBA9320. Next base: position 1,268 of record DNHN01000352.1, read on the forward strand.
TCCACAGAATAGAAACGCTTGGGCTAGGCGATCATTGGTAATTTCATTGACCAAAGTTTCCGTAATATGCTGTTGTCCGACAACCGTATCAAAGGTATCCGGACGATACTTTCTTGCACTTACTATGAAACTTCCCATTACTGCTGCAAAGAATATATCTCTTACGGTGATAAACAAGCAGTGTTGAAAAAGTAATCCTCTTTAACTGTGCACCTTTAATTACCATACCATTATTTCGATGTGTAAACGAGCGTGTTCAGCCGTATTTTCTAAGTTATAAAAAAACCAAGTAGGTATATGATCCGTAAAAAACACAAAAAAGTGAGTTATAGCCTTTGATATTACTAGCAAAATACTACTTTTGCAGCCGTTAAAATTTTAACACAAATTAAACAATGGCAAAAACTAATTACGAGTCTGTGGTTGTACTTACACCCGTGCTTAGCGAAAAGATGATGCAGGAAGCTGTATTATCATTCGAGAAGCTGATCACAGAAAACGGTGGGGAGCTCATCCACAAAGAGAACTGGGGCCTAACAAAAATGGCGTACCCTATTCAGAAAAAAACTACAGGTTTCTATCAAATTTTCGAATTTGCTGCTGAACCAGATGCTGAAATTGTAGATAAGCTTGAATTAGCTTACAGACGAGATGAGCAAGTTCTTAGATACTTATGTATCAAACTTGACAAGCATGCTGTAAAGTACAACGAGAGAAGAAGAAACGGAGAATTCAACAAGCCTAAGAAAGCGGATGCACCAGCAGCTGCTAAGCCAGTAACTACAGAGAAATCTGCACCAGTAGCTGAAGCAAAGGTTTCACCAGCTAATACAGAGGAAGAGGAATAAGATTATGGCTAAAAGAAAAAGATACAAAAGAACGCCCATAGTACGTCCTAAGAAGTACTGTAGATTTAAGAAGAGTGGTATCAAGTATATTGATTACAAAAACCCAGATTTCTTAATGCCGTTTATTAATGAGCAAGGGAAACTTCTACCAAGAAGAATCACTGGTACTTCATTAAAATACCAAAGAAAAGTAGCTGTAGCAGTAAAAAGATGTAGACACATAGCTCTACTTCCTTACGTAGCAGACCAGATGAAATAAGTAGAACCAACTAATTTTAAAAAATCAATGAAAGTAATATTAAAAGATTTCGTGAAAGGGTTTGGTGAAAAGAATGATATCGTAGTTGTAAAAAACGGATACGGTAGAAACTACCTTATACCTCAAGGACTAGCTACTATAGCTACTCCATCTGCTATCAAAATGGCGGAAGAGAATGTAAGACAAGCTGCTCACAAACAAGTAAAATTAAAAGCTGATGCTCAAGCAATAGCTGATAAATTAAAAGGAATCAAAATCACTGTACCAACGAAAGCAGGTTCTAACGGTAAGATTTTTGGTTCTGTGACTACTATCCAACTAGCAAAGAGCTTAGCAGATAGAGGATTTGATATAGACAAGCGTAAAATTTCTGCTCCTGATATGAAAAATCTAGGAGATTACAAAGCAAGTGTTGGCCTACACAAGGAGATAACTGTAGAAATAGACGTAGAAGTTACTCAAGAGTAAATTACTTTTCTTTCAAATATAAAATGTGAATCCCGGCCTAGGTCGGGATTTTTTTTGTCTTAGTTTTGGGAATATAGAATCAACCGCAACACGAAACTCCGTAACTATAGCACTAAATTTCATTGCATACCAAGGGGCTAAATAACCACCGCATATTACATCCACCAAAGATTTGACTAGAGCTAACGTATTATTTAGTCAAGTAGTCCCAAAAGCTAAACTACTTTGCTATTATTAGTTTTGCATAAAGTAGAGCCTCCCCAAGTAAAACAAGGTATCTATCTAGACTATTAATCCATAAACAAGCATACATCTCCACCTCA
>DNHN01000096.1 GCA_003485825.1 Bacteroidota bacterium
CTGCGTTATATTAAGCCATGCATTCACATATGCCCCTTCACGCTTACCATCTACATCATTATCCGTTTCACGTATCGTCCTCACTTCTGCAGGGTTTAATAGCTTTGGCGTAGTTCCAAACATATCTCCGACCTCATAGTGCTTAGATAGATGAATATGCATTTCTGGTGTATGATGCTGTAAGAACCGTTTTAGCCCCTTGCTCACAGTCGTGGTTCCCGTCGTAATCAAGATATCAGGCCGTAGTACACTTAAAAAATCTAATCCATTAGCCTTGCTCTGTGCCGAAAACAACATGGCATCCCAGTAGTGTACATCACTTGTCTGATTACTGGTAATATCTGAAAGCATAATCGTACCATCATCACTTCCTATTACAATATTTTCATCGCACTCCATTCCATTAAACACTAGCACTTTTTTCAACGTAAAGTCTTCATTATAATGGGCAGCAATACTAGCTACACTTATATTTTGCTGAGCAATTGCTTGCGGCATCTTAGCTTCACTTGAAAGTCCCTCGTCTGTGAATTCATAAAAAGGTTCTCTAATGGGAATGTTGATATGAATGGGGCCACTAATTTCAGTGGATAGGCATTTTTCTACGCGAGCGGCTAAATCTCTGAATGCTGCAGTATCGTCATACACATCTGGAGTCTGAAACTCGGCTCGTATGTGATTCGCATACACCCCTTTTTGGCGAATAGCCTGACCGTCCCAAGCATCTATCTGCTCTGGAGGTCTGTCTGCAGTAAGTATAATAAGAGGCACTCGGGCATAATACGCTTCTGCTATAGCTGGATAGTAATTGAGTGCAGCCGTACCACTAGTACAGCTGAGTATTACTGGCTCACGCGTAGCCTTAGCTATACCTAGGGCTACGAAAGCAGCACTTCGCTCGTCTACGATACTATGGCAAGACTTGCTGCTATGATGAAGTGCATATATGACAGGGGCGTTTCTACTACCTGGCGATAGTATTGCCCGCTCTCCCGGCAAGTGAGAGATAAGTGTGTTGATGCATTTTTGGATATCCATACCGTAATCTAATAAACACACCAATCACTCATTTGTGATACGATGTCTTTCTTATTCACTTCAAAAATACAAAGCTCCACCGCGTGCTTACGCACATAGCTATGCCATACTGTGTGTACATGTATAGTCCATACTACTTCTGCAGTGCTGCACTGCCAAAGAGCACACTAAAATCTTCGCACCATATAATTACATTGCTGTACTTATCGAGAGCTACATTAGTCCCCAATGTATAATTAAAATTACCACTCACAGCCTTAAGTGCTCCTAGAGTTACAAAATCATTGTTAGACAGATTTGTGGATAGATACACTTTGAGGTCTGGTCCGTTATCTCCTTTAAAATTTTTAAAAGCCAGCGTTCTTGTTGTACCGTTATCGTAGACTTCCACTTTACCACTAGCAGTGTATCTGGGTGCTGACTGAAAAATACCTGAGTAGATCAGTGAATCTGTAGCTGTGGGCACAAATGTTTCATTGGCAGTAGTTGGAGTTTCTTCTTTTTTGCAAGCAGCAAATGTTATAGCTACGGCAAGTAGTGTGGCTAATCTGATCCTTGGTAATTTCATAATTTCTATATTTTATATCTGGAGGTAGAAACGAGAGATGAGGACTTACTTACAAGTGGTTTTATCATTTGATTGTCACGAGTTTTTTTTTAGCATAAAGAAAGAATACTCCAATCTATTTAACCTCAACCAAAAGGTACGTTGACACTAAAGCATCGATAATCAATTAATTTAAAAGACATCAACGCCCTTAAATTATACACCAACGAAATCTTTGAAATATATCTGAGACGAAGTTGAAAACGTTTTTTACCTTTGCCACTCATTATAAAACAATGGCAATTGAATTAAAAATTCCTTCTGTAGGAGAATCGGTAACGCAAGTGACCATAGCCGCTTGGCTAAAAGAAGATGGCGACTATGTAGAAATGGACGAGGCTGTAGCTGAGCTAGAAAGCGATAAAGCAACAGTAGAATTAAACGCTGAAAAAAGTGGTGTCTTAAAGATACTCGTAGAAGAAGGTGAAGATGTGGAAATAGGCGCAATAGTAGCTACTATAGACACAGACGCTGCTGCCCCTGAAGGCACTTCTGCCGCACCTGAGCCCGTTAAAGAAGCAGCACCAGCTAAGACTGAAAGTCCTGCTCCTCAAGCGGAAAAGCCTAAGGAAAGTACAAACACCAACTATGCTGCTGGCACTCCAAGTCCAGCTGCAGGAAAAATATTGGCCGAAAAAGGTATCTCTACCAGTGGGGTACAAGGGACAGGTAAAGATGGACGTATCACTAAGTACGATGCTATGCTAGCAGGAGCTACTGACTACGCTACCCCTACCGAGCCAAGCAGAGGACAAGAACGTGAGAAGATGAGCAACCTCCGTAAGACAATCGCTCGTAGACTAGTTGCTGCCAAAAATGAAACGGCTATGCTTACCACTTTTAACGAAGTGAATATGCAGACCATTTTTGATACTCGAAATAAATACAAGGACCAATTCAGAGAAGTTCACGGTGTAGGTCTTGGCTTTATGTCATTCTTTGCTCGCGCGTGTGCATTAGCTCTGCAGCAATATCCTAAAGTAAACGCTTTCTTAGATGGCGAAGAAATGGTGATGAATGATTTCGTTGATGTATCTATAGCCGTAAGTAGCCCAAAAGGACTTATGGTTCCGGTAATGCGAAACGTGGAAAATATGACTATGTGGGAAATAGAAGCTGAAGTAAAACGCCTAGCTATCAAAGCAAGAGACGGTAAGTTAACTATTCCTGAAATGACTGGCGGTACATTTACGATCACCAATGGTGGCGTATTTGGTTCTATGCTAAGTACACCTATAATAAACCCTCCACAAAGCGCTATCTTAGGGATGCACAACATTGTGGAGCGTGCCGTAGTAGAAAATGGAAACATAGTCGCTCGTCCTGTAATGTATGTAGCACTCAGCTATGACCACCGTATCATAGACGGCAAGGAGTCCGTAGGATTCTTAGTTGCCGTAAAAAACTACCTGGAAAATCCAGAGACGATGCTCATGGGCAAAGACCCTATGGACATCCTTATGGGATTATAGCTATTTGTAAAACGATGCAAAAGCATCGCCTCTTGAACTGACAATCCTTTAATAAGATTTTGTCTTAAGATACAAAACTCTCTTGCCATTGGTAAGAGAGTTTTTTTTGCCTTATTCTGAAGGAGCATTCAACATTAAAGAATCTATAGGAGGCATACTTAGCGCTCAACTGACTAGCTACTAGTAATTAATTCTTTATTTCTCAATTGTCAGTGCGTTGTCGTTTTACTCCCGTTACCATTCTACTAAAGTAAATTACTGTATTTTAGTGGGCTTAAATTATGTCAAACATTAAAATCAAACACCTCGCTCTATCCCTTGTAATCCTCTGTTTTTCTCAGCTGTCGTTCTCCCAACAGATGCCAATAGACTTCTCAGATCGTTCGGAAAACTTCAACGGTTTTTCTGGAAGTGGGTTTTCTTTCACTCAAGACCCAGATGATTCTCAAAACGATGTCGGACAGTTTTTTAATAATGGAGCCGACGTATGGCAAGGATTTACACTTGATTTAGACAGGTCCATTGATTTAGATTTTCAGAATACTATTTTGTTATCCTTCTACGGATTTGACCCTAATGCACATACCGTCCTCTTAAAATTGGAGAATGGAATCAACCCAGATGTTGAGGTTATACAAAATATCCCTACGGGCGGGGGCTGGACACCAAATATTACATTTGACTTTTCTAATGCAGTGCTTAGTTCAGATGGCACCACTCCAGTTAATGCTACTGGAAAATATGACAGACTAACCATTTTTATTGATGGAGGTCTGACCACTGCAGGTACTTATTTAATAGACGATATAGACGACGGCTCTACAGAAACCGACCCCAATAGTATAGATGTAGAATACACCAAATTAGTTTGGCAGGACGAGTTTGATACCCCTGGAGCGGTGAACACTGCGAATTGGCACCATCAAACAGAAGTAATTGTTCCTGGTGTAGGATGGGCAAATAACGAAGCCCAGCATTACACCAATCGCCTAGATAATTCGTTCGTTGATTCTGATGGCTTTCTAAACATTGTAGCAAAAAAGGAAACATTCTCAGACCAGAATCTGGTAAAACAGTACACTTCAGCGCGTTTAAATTCAAAATTTGCCTTCACCTATGGCAGAGTAGATATTAGGGCAAAAATGCCCATAGAACAAGGCACTTGGCCAGCAATTTGGATGCTTGGCAAAAATATTCGAGAAAACGGCACGTTTTGGGACCCTAGTTTTGGAACTACCAGTTGGCCGGCATGTGGCGAAATCGATATCATGGAACATGGGATATTCCCGGGTGAAGATATCAATTACATCAGTAGTGCACTGCACACTCCTTGCTGCTATGGAGGGAACCCCAATAAGGGAGGAACCATTGCCAAAAATTTAGGTTCTGATTTCCATGTTTACTCTGTAAACTGGTCGCCAGACCAAATTACATTTCTATTGGATGGCGTAGGATTTTACACCTATAACCCCGCGGTTAAAGACGCGAGTACATGGCCATTTTTTGAAGATCAATTTCTATTGCTCAATGTTGCTATGGGTGGTATAGCTGGAAACATAACATCAGGGTTCACGCAAAGTGCTATGGTCGTAGATTACGTGCGAGTGTACCAAGAAGATGTAGCGAGTGCTAACACCCGTATACACAACACGCTGCGCGTTTATCCCAACCCTGCAAAGGATAGGATTAATATCTCTGCAAGTACAGCTGCAAGTACTATATCACTTTATGATGTATTTGGCAAACGAGTGCTTCGCAAAGTAGAAGAAACTAGCACGCTAGATGTGAATGGTCTCACCCCGGGCATTTATTACCTAGAGGTCTATTTTGATGACGAGCGACTAGTTAAGAAAGTTATTATTAACTAACCTCTTTAGCTCATTAAGCTTGAAGACGGTTAGTAGAAACATCTAGTCCAAAACTCTAAACTACAGATTAAAAAAGCGACCAATACAGGGAAACCTATGCCACATTTGATTTCAATAAGACTATCTAAAATCTCCAATCCACCAGTTTCAGGTTTTGAAAAGCACCAACTATTAAAATAATCCGTAGCGAAAATAAGGATTTCCATTCCGAGCTTAAATCTTAATCCAGAAACTAGGCTATAAAGATTCATCCCTCTACTTTTTACGATTAGGAACAAACAAACTACACTTGAAAAGTATTGGTTTTAATCGGAAACTATCACTAGTCAATCGGAGCAGTTTTAGACTGATTTAAATCTCCTTCACCACTGCAGGTCTTTGACTCAGCTCATGATAACAGATTCTATCTTTCACGAAATAATGAACCACCATACTTCTGCGTGTTTTATCTTTATTCAGATGCGGCATACCTCCGTGCAGTAAGTTTGCGTGCCACACAAATATGTCTCCCTTTTTTGCTGAGAGTACTTCTGCTTTTAATCCCTTTTCTTCAATAATCCGCTGCTGATACTCTTCGTAATTTTTATTCGGATTGGCAGACAACACAGCTCCAGTTGCATTTCCCATATCTAAATTACTAGCGTAGGGTAACTTATGGCTGCCTGGATAATAAAATAGTGGGCCATTATCTTCTTCAATATCATCCAGTGCCACCCAAATAGCTATAAGGCCTCCCTGTGGGTAAGTAGCCATATGAACACTATCACTATGAGCCGCTTGTTCGCTGCCATATTGGAAATTGATACTTTGAAAAGGTACTATCTTCTCGTTCGTCAAACGCTCAAGGAGTTCCCGTAATGACGGATCATTTATAATTTCTCGAAGTAAGGCTACTTTTTCATACGCAAAGAGCACCTTCTTTCCCGTATAATTAAAGGATACTGTTCCATTGTCCAAGGCTCTTGCCATGGCCTGATTTATCTCCTCTACAAAATCACTTGAAAAATGCTGTTTTAAATGAAGATAACCGTCCTTCTCCCATTGCTCATTTGAAGAAACTACGTCCGCTACTTGAGGTAGCTTATCAAAATGCTTTGAACTAATACTCTGCCAAACTGGTCTCTTGATTTGATACTTATCATAGATGGGCTTATTTCTCCTTAAATACTTATAATTCAATAAATTATTGACGACATATACTACCTTTAATCTGCGCAGTATCCCGGTATATTTGTCATAAAAGGCCACTTATACCAACTCTATAATCTCTAATTCTTTGTTTTCTGCTACGTAGTTTGGCAGACTACTTTTAATCATTTCTTCCAGTTTACTAATGACACTTTCCTTCGCATAAAACTTAGTGTATATCAATCCTACTGCTCTACCTGCGTTATCCGCTCTAAAAGCGCGCAGATTATCTATGGAAGTATCATCCAATTCTCCTGCTTCCCACTCTGGCATTATGGTAGCTCCACCTTCTAAATCCACTACTTTCTTAAGCGTTTGTAGGCTTCCACTCTCATAGTTCAGCGCCAGATGATTCAGCTTATCATCTGGAAGTGAACATAAATTTATCGTCTGTGTACGAAAACAGTTCCCTTCGCTAAGTAGCCATAATTTATCTGCCAGTAAATCATCTGCGTCCCATGATTTTTTGCCATAAGCAGGATGATTAGGATGCGCATATATTCTAAACTTTTCTACATACAACTGCTTTTCTATCAATCCATTATTGTGCAACGGTGTGCTCACTATACCTACGTCCAGCCTATTGTGCTCTAACTCTTCTACTATCTCGTGAGTTAAGGCTTCTTTTATGCTCAGTTTCAGGTCTGGATACTTTTGAGCCACCTGACTTATCAACCTAGGCACTAGCGAATTAGCTATCGTAGGCAGCACTCCTATCTTGAGCGAACCACTTACATCACCCGTATGATCTTTGAGTATTGTCTCTATCTGCGCAGTCTCATTATAGATTACGCGAGCTTGTTCTATTATTTTCTCTCCAATAGCGGTAGGCGCTATGGGCTGCTTGCTCCTATCGAAAATGATAACTCCCAATTCCTCCTCCAGCTTTTTCATCTGCATACTGAGTGTAGGCTGAGTTACAAAACTAGCTTCTGCTGCTTTTATAAAATTGCGATGCTCATCTAGAGCAATAAGATAATGTACTTGTATCAAAGAGATATTTAGCATAAAACAAAGGTAGTTTTTTTTACCCTGCAGTACCGAATTAACCTGGTACTTTCAACTAAAATAGTCGTAGGCTATATCTGTTCTCTGAGCTCGGACACCTTCTCCCTCAAAATCTTAAAAAACTGATAGCGGAGCTTCTCTGAAACCTCACTTAATAAAATTGATTTTAAGCGGATCTGCTCTATCCAACGATTACATTCGTCAGAGAAATGTGGGCTGAAGGACATCAATGAATTGAACGAATTGAAACTAACGTACGTATACGTCTTTCCATCTTTGAACGCCTGAATACAATTATTACTTAAGAATATATCGCTTTGATACATCTCAAATGGGCTAGAGATAGTCCCTTCTTTAGTCTGTATCAACTTACGAGCAAGTTGAGCTTCCTGCTCCAACTTGTTGAGCAAAGCTTCTATGTCATCACATATTTGAAGGGCACTTTTCTTGTCTACAAACAAACCTGACTCTAAATAATACTGCACCTGCTTTATTGTACTATCCAGGGTCTCAGGAGCCCAAATCTCCGTACTAGCTACTCCGTGATAATTCTTATAAATCCTATCTGTTATATCTTCGTATTCACCCAGACTTTCATTGGCATCGTACTTTTTCGTAGCAAAATCCGGAAGATTAAGTACACTGCGTTGCCAAAAAAACAGTTTAAATCTGCTGAGACTCTTAAACCCAAACTGCCTAAAATAAGGTAAATCCATAGCAGTCATAACAATACGAGCTTCACCTGCCCCTACCTTGCTCAGCATACCCATTTCTTGTTCTATCCCTGAAAGATAATTTATGATACTGAACTTATCCTTAAACATCCCATTGAACTGAAATGGTACTAAACGCCCTTCATAGTTAATAACTGAATCAAATGAGATATTGAATTTTAGACAAATTTTCTGAATCTCATCATAAGTAAGTGCAGTATCACCACGCATACGGCGGTAAGCAGCATCAACATTCACGCCCAATAGTTCGGATAATTCTACGGCTAAGTTTTTATTCCCAAGTCTTTCCTTGCATTGGGCTATCAGTCTAGATTTGCTCATTATTATTTATTTTCACAAATATATAGCTCCTAAAACCTAAGTTTAATTATAAATTGATAATTAAATCAGCATCCTAACTTCCACTATATTAAATATCAT
>DNHN01000061.1:0-296 GCA_003485825.1 Bacteroidota bacterium
CCAAAGGCGAATTGTATCGAGAACTAAGCAAACTCATACCGAGCAAACTCAGCTTCTACCTCCGCGAGAATAGCATAGATCTCTTTTTCGTCCATGGTGTTCACCAGCCTAGTACGGTACTCTTTGAAGTGTGACACTCCTTTGAAATAGTTACTGTAGTGCCTACGCATCTCTACTATTCCTAGTACATCCCCTTTCCATTTCATACTGAAAGCAAAGTGTTTTTTACACACATCTACGCGCTGAGCTATAGTGGGAGGATCTAGCATTTCACCGGTGGCTAAGTAGTGTTTTAT
>DNHN01000061.1:335-9929 GCA_003485825.1 Bacteroidota bacterium
TCTTTATACAGCTTGGCCTTTTCTGGGCTGTTTATGTCTCCATTGCCAAATATGGGTATTTTGATGCGAGGGTTTTCTTTAATCTTTCCTATTAAAGACCAATCAGCTTCGCCTTTATACATCTGCTTACGTGTACGTCCGTGTATGCTGAGGGCTTTTATGCCAACATCTTGCAGTCTTTCGGCTACATCTTCTATATACTTCGTATTATCGTCCCATCCCAATCTCGTTTTTACGGTCACAGGGAGTGAAGTGCTTTTTACTATTTCGGCAGTCATCTGCACCATTTTTGGGATGTCCTGCAGGATCCCAGCTCCAGCACCTTTGCAAGCGACTTTTTTCACGGGACATCCGTAGTTGATATCGATAAGGTCTGGCTTAGCGGAAGCTGTAATTTCTGTGGCTTCCTTCATCGACTCTATATCATATCCGAAAATTTGGATGCCGATAGGCCGTTCATACTCAAATATGTCGAGTTTTTGGGTGCTTTTAGCAGCATCTCGTATGAGTCCCTCACTAGATATAAACTCTGTGTACATCACATCTGCACCGTTTTCCTTACATACGGCACGAAAAGGAGGGTCACTCACATCCTCCATTGGAGCGAGTAGTAGTGGAAAGTCACCGAGTTCTATGTTACCTATTTTTACCATATTTGCCCAAAATAAAAGGAATGGACGAGTTAGAAGACTTCAAAGATAAGGAAACCATGAATTTTCGACCAGATGGAGTGCAAGCTTTATTTCATTTGGTACTTGGTATTATTTTCTTTTTTGGAGCGGCCCTCACTTTTGCAGGTTTAGCATCTGCTCTTTGCTCCTACTTAGCTTTCGGTGAGATGGTCCCTCTTAGCGAAATGGGCGGACTCATGGAAGGTCTCAAAGCGTATCCAATCATTCTAAAGATATTCGTATTTCTTAGCTCATCACTGCCGCTTATCGCTGCAGCGTTACTAGCGTGCATATTTATCAAGGCTACTCCTACGCAGTTTTTATCACTTGAGTGGCCTAAAAATGGAACTTGGTTTGCGCTATCCATTGTTTTTGTAATTGTATGCCTGCCACTTATGGGAGTTATGTTGGAAGCAAACAAACTCATTGACTTTACGCAGTGGCCAGAGTTGTATAATTGGTTGCAACTTCAAGAGAATACTAACAATGGCATGTACGAAGCTATGATAGGGGAGAAAAATGCAGTGTCTTTTATTACAAGCATTGTTTTTATGGCATTGATGCCTGCTATAGCAGAGGAGATATTCTTTCGTGGTTTTCTGATGAACACATTGAATGGATTATTTAAAAACATGCACGTAGCTATTATTGTAACTGCATTGCTATTTGGAGTGATTCACCTTCAGTTTATGAAATTCATTCCCATGTTTTTTCTTGCTGTAGTGTTTGGATATGCTGCGTATTGGAGTGGGTCCTTATGGACTTCTATTATAGCACATTTCTTAAATAATGCATTGGCTGTTGGTCAGCTCTATTTTATCACGGATGGCGATTATACGAAGGCCATGGAAGAGGGAACGAATGTCCCTATTTTGGCAAGTGGGATTCTCATAGCAATTGCCACAGCTTTATTTGTCTACATTCATAAGCACAGTACTACTAAAACAGAAAATTTCTATGTCTAACTTAAGTTTACGTATCATTTTTGGAGCACTATATGTAGCCTTAATGGTGGGAGCTACCATTATGGGTTCGCCATTTTTTGGAGTACTCATGGCACTTATAGTCTTTCTATCTATTAATGAGCTAGCTGTTTTAGCGAATAAGAGTTCGAGTCAGCATCTTTGGGTAAATCCAGCGGTGTTTGCCGGAGTAATTTTGTATTTAACCTTTGTTGGCTCCAGAGAAATTGACGTGAAAGCGTATGGTATTATGTTACTCGTACAGTGGGCTTGTTTGTATCTCACCTATTCGGAGTTAAATAGAGATAAGACGCTAAACTTTGTCAGTGGTACACTGTATTTAGCTATTCCACTTATTGCTGTGGCTATCTGGTTTATGCAAAATACCGCTTTGCACATGGAGTATATACTCTTCTACTTAATTACCATTTGGGTATATGATTCAATGGCTTACGTCGTGGGGAAGGCCATTGGTAAACGACCTGTTTTTCCAAGAGTTTCACCTAAAAAGACCATAGAAGGTACTGTAGGTGGCGCAGTGATTACTATATTGGTTATGAGTGTATTAAACATTTACTGGTTAGCATTACCTATCCACGCTTACATCTTGTCTGGGGTTGTAATCTTCTTTGCCATTTTTGGTGATTTTGTAGAATCTTACACGAAACGGAAGTTGGGCGTTAAAGACAGTGGTAATATACTCCCTGGACATGGTGGAGTGTTAGATAGAATCGATTCAATTTACCTCTCAGCATTACCGTATTTGGTCATATTGTTATCCGTATGATGAAAAAAGACAAATATCAGTTAATTACCATTCGCAAGAATGGATACATTTGCCAATAAATTAATATTAACATTATCACAATGACTTTAAAGTTCAAAGAACCAGCTCCAATTGTAGATCATCTGAATCCTTTGGAATCCATGATGCAAAGATTCGATGAGGCTGCAACAATTCTAGGTTTAGACGAGTCCACTTATAATGCCCTAAAGTCTCCTGAGAAGGCAGTAATTGTTAGTCTTCCAGTAACCATGGACAATGGTAAAGTGCAGGTATTCCAAGGATACCGTGTAGTGCATTCTTCTAAATTAGGTCCTAGTAAAGGGGGTATTCGGTACTCTATGGGCGTAAACTTGGATGAAGTGAAAGCATTAGCGGCTTGGATGACATGGAAGTGTGCTGTAGTAGGCATTCCATACGGAGGCGCTAAAGGAGGTATACAATGTGATCCCCGCAAGATGTCAGATGGTGAGTTAGAAAGATTAACTAGAGCATTTACAGGTGCTATGCGCGATGTTTTTGGGCCAGAAAAAGATATTCCTGCTCCAGATATGGGTACTAATCCACAGACAATGGCTTGGATTATGGATGAATATTCTAAACTTTCAGGTCAGGCATCTCCAGCAGTAGTAACCGGTAAGCCACTTGTGCTTGGAGGTTCTCTTGGTAGAATGGAAGCTACAGGTAGAGGCGTTATGGTGTCTACAAGAAGTGCCATGGCAAAGTTAAAAATGAACCCTACAGAATGCACTTGTGCGGTACAAGGGTTCGGAAATGTAGGGAGTATATCAGCTAAACTTATAGAGCAGCAAGGTGTTACTATCGTTGCTATTTCAGATATATCTGGAGCATATTATAACCCAGAAGGTCTGAACATAGAAGAAGCGATCGAGTATGTAGCGAATAATAGAAGCTTGGAAGGCTACAAAGGAGGTAAGATGATTACTAACGAAGCACTTCTAGAGTTAGATGTAGACATATTAGTGCCAGCTGCATTGGAAGATCAGATTACGGAAGAAAATGCAGGACGTATCCGAGCTAAACTTATAGTAGAGGGAGCAAATGGACCTACTGCATCTACAGCTGATAAAATGTTGCAAGACAATGGTGTGATGGTAGTTCCAGATATCTTGGCAAACGCTGGGGGTGTATCCGTATCTTATTTTGAGTGGGTGCAAAACAGACTGGGTTACTTCTGGACAGAAGAACGTGTGAATAGAAGAGCAGATAGAATCATGAAGCAAGCGTTTGATGATGTATATAAGGCTTCTAAAAAACATAAATGTAGTCTTAGAACTGCAGCCTATATCGTGGCTATCAAGAAGGTAGCAGACACCTCTAAATTAAGGGGAATATTTTAAGTAAATCAAGCCGGTGAAGCATATAAAACGGTCATTTAATTTATGCTTTTGCTGGTCATTTAAACCTAGAGTATGAGTATTCTCGAATACTTAGAAAAACACTTACCTTCTTACAAAGCTTCTCAAATTGTCCAGTATTTGGCAAATGCCAAGTGCGCGCTTAAAATTACGAAACCACGCAAAACCAAACGAGGGGATTTTCGACAATCGGGCAATAGTCTGAGTATCTCTGTGAATCACGATGCGAATTCTTTTCGTTTCTTGTTTACGTTGATACACGAGATGGCACATCTCAAGACGTTCCTAGAGCATGGCAACAGAATCAAACCGCATGGAGATGAATGGAAAAAAAACTTTGAGGAGTTATTTTATCATTTTGAAATGGAAGAGGAGTTTGGTAAAGACGAAACTATGCTACAGGTGATTCAAAAAGAGTTACAAGCTCCTAAGGCTTGCAGTGGTGTTAATTTAGCAGTGGAAAAGGCATTTACGCCTTATGATGAGGTTTCAGGTATATATTTAGATGAATTGCCACAGGGAGAAACCTTTAAATTCAGGGGCCACTGGTATAAAAAACTTGAAAGTCGACGGACTAGGGTGATGTGTCTGAATCTTAACAATAAGCGGAAATACACCATCAATAAGGCAGCACTTGTAGAGCTTGCTGAGTAGTTTTTTTCTTGTTTTTCTGACTTCTGTCTATTTTTACATTTCCTAATAAACTAAATAGACAGCTAAAAATTAATCATAATGCTAAAAGAATTTAAAAATTTCATAATGACTGGGAAGGTCATTGAGTTTGCAGTAGCCGTTATCACGGCTGGAGCACTAAGTGCAGTTATCAAAGGCTTTGTAAATAAGATTGCAATGCCACTAGTAAGTACGCTCACGGGCGATGTTAATTTTGCCGATAAGTTTTATAACCTTACCGATACGCCATACAATACGCTTGCTGAGGCGTAAGAAGCAGGAGCTGCTGTGGTGGCTTATGGTAGTTGGATCAATGACATTGTCAGCTTATTTATTGTTGGTTTAGTGATGTTTATCGTGGTAAAAGCATACAATAAAACGAAAAAACCAGTAGAACCTGCAGCACCTAAGGGACCGAGTGACAATGATCTTCTTAAAGAAATAAGAGATGCTTTAAAGAAGTAGTCCTAAAGCATTTAAGTAATTAAAAAAGGGGTTTGAATCATTTTGATTCGCCCCCTTTTTTTTGATCTAATCGTTTTATACTTATACCAATTGATAGGTCAATGTATCGCTTAATTGATATTAGAATTTAGGAAATTTACTTGGATCATTTTCGTGCATCATATAATAGACGAGCTCAAACAACTCTTCTGCATTGGATTTAGAGAAATAATCTCCGTCTGTACCATATGCAGGTCTGTGGTCCTGTGAAGTCAGCGTGCGTGGAGCACTATCCAAGTACTTGTAGCCTTCTTGTTCTTCCAGTACTTTTTGCATCATAAATCCAGTAGCACCGCCTTTTACGTCTTCATCCATAAAGACTACTTTATTGGTCTTCATTAATGATTCTACTATATTGTGGTTGACATCAAAAGGTAGAAGAGACTGAACATCAATTAATTCTACAGAGATTCCTTTTTCTGTTAATAGAGCGATACCTTCTTGAGCTATTCGTACACAACTTCCATAGGTGATTACTGTTACGTCTTCACCATATTGTAAGGTTTCGGGCACCCCTACAGGTACTGTAAACTCTGACAAGTTGGTGGGTACTTTTTCTTTTAGTCTGTATCCGTTGAGGCACTCAATGATAAGTGCTGGCTCATCCGATTGTAAAATGGTATTATAGAAACCTGCAGCTCTGGTCATGTCTCTAGGTACCAACACATTCATGCCTCGTACAGCGTTAAGTATCATTCCCATAGGTGACCCACTGTGCCATATTCCTTCTAGTCTGTGTCCGCGAGTTCTTATGATTAGCGGATACTTCTGCCCACCCTTTGTTCTATACTGCACAGTGGCTATATCGTCACTCATCATTTGTACTCCATAAAGGAGGTAGTCAAGATATTGGATCTCTGCTATAGGTCTCAGCCCACGAAGAGATGCTCCTATCGCTTGACCTACGATGGTATTTTCACGAATACCCATGTCCATAACACGGTGCTCCCCGTGCTTTTCTTGCAGTCCAGCAAACCCTTGGTTTACATCACCAATTTTTCCTACATCCTCTCCGAAAGCAATTACTTCAGGGCGAGTGCTAAATATGTGGTCAAAGTTCTGGTTAAGTATTTCAAAACCGTTGAGTTCTTCATTGTCTTCACTGTATTCTGGTTTTATTTCTACGACCTTTAGAGCACTTTGTGGGGACTGACTGTGCAGGTGACTACTGTAAGTATCTTGATACTTAGCTAAATACTGAGTATAATATTCTTGCAGGGCAGTGATGGCAGGGCTTCCAATGTGATTTCTGAGTACATTATGGATGGTTTTTAGAATATCCTTTCTTCCGGGATCCATCGTGCTTTGCAAAGCTGTTGCTGCAGTTGAATCTATATCGTTTAACAAGCTCACAGCCTCCGCTATTTCTGCTTTTATTTCTCTTGTAAACGCGGTCCAAGCAGCTCTTTTAGCTTCTTTCACTTCGGTTTGAGCTTGTTTTTCTAGTGACGCTATTTCTTCCTCTTCTGCAATCTTATTGTCTAGCATCCACGTTCGCATTTTAGTAACGCAGTCGTGCTCTATTTCCCAAGCTAGCCTGTCCTTAGACTTGTATCTTTCGTGTGACCCTGAGGTAGAGTGACCCTGTGGTTGGGTCAGTTCTTTTACGTGCACCACTACTGGAGTATATTTTTTACGGCATACTTCAGCTGCTTTTTTATAAGCGTTTATAAGCGCAGGATAGTCCCATCCATTTACGGTGATAAGCTCTATTCCCGTTCCAAACTTGTCCGTTTTAAAACCAGATAATATCGAACTTAGGTTTTGTTTAGTAGTTTGATGTTTAGCGTGTACAGATATTCCATATTCGTCATCCCAGATGCTAACCAGCATGGGTACTTGCATTACACCTGCTGCATTTATACTTTCCCAAAAGTGTCCTTCAGAGGTGCTTGCATTGCCTATAGTCGCCCAGGCTACTTCGTTTCCTTGTTTAGAAAAATTAGTAGACTGATGAAGGTCTTTATTGAACTTATATACTTTCGAAGCAAAGGCAAGTCCTAGAGCTCGAGGCATTTGACCCGCAGTTGGGGAAATATCTGAGGATATGTTAATTCGGTCTGTCTGCGGAAGCCACTCACCATTATCATCTAGCATGCGAGTACCAAAGTGACCATTCATGCTTCTACCAGCACTACTTGGTTCATGCTCGGTGCTAGGGTGTGCGTAAAGTTGAGCAAAGAATTTTTGTACATCACTTAATCCAAGTGCAAACATGATTGTTTGGTCACGGTAGTAACCCGCTCGGAAATCTCCGTCTTGCATATAGCGGGCCATAGCCACCTGAGCAATCTCTTTGCCATCTCCAAAAATTCCAAATTTTGCTTTCCCAGTTAAGACCTCTTTACGACCAATAAGCGAAGTTTGTCTGCTCTTGTATGCGGTGATATAGTCACTCTTTACTTGGTCAATAAATTCTTGCTTTGATATAGATGCTGATGATTGCTTTGCCACGTCTGTTACCATATAATTTGAATGGTGCAAAGATAAGGTTATTCTTCCACTCTCTTTATATGACCTATCGGACGAGTTTTTTGCTGATCAGTTTCCCGTCTACAAGCGCTTGTAAATAGTACACTCCTTTTGGTGCTGTGGTGATAGTAATGGTGAGGTGGTCTTGTACTCGCATCTCGTCATAATCCACCTGTCTACCTTGAATGTCTTGTATTCCTAGAATGTGTATAGGTTTGGTAGAGGAGAGCATAAACAGGCCATTGGAAGAGGGGTTTGGATAGATGTTGAGCAAAGCGTTAGACACATCAAATACGGATGCAGAGCCATCTGCCTTTATCACTAACTTATAGCCCTCTGTGGTATCCGGAACGGGTAGAGCAATAAAACCTGCTACAGCGTAAACTGTTGTAGCTATTTTTAGATCATAGACCCCTACCTGAGCTTGAGTTGGGTTTCCTTTGAGATTGACACATCCAACTGCCCTCCACGTGAAAGCACAACTTGGGGGGTTACACGTGTAGTCAAAACCTGAAGGTAGCCCGATAACATTATCTACGACTACTGAGTCAATCGTTGCGTTCAGGCTTTGCCCTGCAAAGACTACAGCGGTATCTTTTAGCGCCAATACTTGAAAACTAAAATCGTAGGCCTGGTCTGCAATGGCAGGGTCAGGTTGCTGAGGGTACACCCCTGCAGTAGTTATACTATTGTCTGGGGTACAACTTTGAGCATGTGTGAAGACGAGAGAAAAAGAGAATACGGTGATTAGTAAAAGTCTTTTCATAACAAGTAGGTTTAGATACATTTGTAAAAACGAAGATATGCGTATCTACCTATTCATCCAAGTGGTCTTTTGTATTATGGTAACTTCACTATATGGTCAAAGTTCATTTGTGTACCAAGGTAAGGTGGTAAATGAGAGTGGTGAATCACTTATTGGGGCTCAGTTAACTTTTTTGGTTGCAAATAAAGTGCTAGGCATCAGCGATATAAACGGCGAGTTCTATGTGGAAACGGAAGAGCTTATTTTAAGAGTGAAACAGATGGGTTACCAAGATAGAACCATTACTTCAGAAGATACACTCGTGGTTATGCGAGAAGCCTCTAGTATGCTCAATACTGTTGTGGTCTCTGAGAATAAAAGGTCTTCCGAGCTTAAGAAGGCAACAGTTTCACTAGAAATAATACACCCAAACTTCATTGTCAATACGGCTCCTACCAATCTAGAAGAAAGTATAGGTAGAATTAATGGCGTACAGGTGGTGGATAACCAGCCGACTATACGGAGTGGAAGTGGGTGGAGCTACGGTGCAGGTTCTAGGGTGCAAGTGCTTGTAGATGGTGTACCCATGCTCAGTGGAGATGCCGGTCAGCCATTGTGGACCTTTGTACCAACAGAAGGCATACAAGGGGTAGAAATTATTAAAGGAGCCAGTTCTGTTATTTACGGTAGTTCAGCATTAAATGGTGTAATCAATATTAAGACAAAAAACCCGAGTGATAAACCATTTACACAAGTGACCACATCTACTGGGTTTTATGATTTACCAAAGAGAAGATCACTTCGCTACCAAGGACGTACGAGAAATACAGTTTCAAATATTACTGCGTATCATACGGGCACATACCAAGGGTTTGGGTTGACGGTGGGGTTAAATGCTCTGAGAGATGAGAGCTATAAAATGAGCGATTACGATAATCGATTGCGTGGTACACTAGGTCTTCGCAAAACGGTGAGTAAGTACAACTTGATTTATGGACTGAATACAACCTATCAGCAAGGTACATCAGGTAGTTTTTTGCTTTGGGAGTCGTATGACCTAGGATATACCGCATTAGATAGTGGTGGCACCGATAATCAGGTAAACCGCTTGAGTATAGATCCGTATATTAAATGGAGCACGGGTAAATTTAAGCATACACTAAATACACGATACCTGTGGATAAACAATGACGTGGATAATGGTGACCCTACTATTGACCAATCTAACAGCTCCAATCTGGTCTATGCAGAGTATCAGTCGAGTTTCAGTTTGCCGAAGAATGAGTTTAATGCTACTGGTGGTGTAGTTGCTATCAACACAGAAACTAACTCGCCACTGTATAGCGGAACACAGCGTGCAACAAACTATGCCGCTTACTTGCAGTTAGAAAAAGGCTGGAATAGG
>DNHN01000235.1 GCA_003485825.1 Bacteroidota bacterium
CTAAGAAATGAAACCTCCCGACTGAGATGGTGTTATCACTTTTCTCTGCCACTTCTAGAGGGAAGCTCTCTTCTGTCTCAATATTGTGCAGATACTTTCGTTCCTCTTCATCATCAGGGCATAGTATTCCTTTAACGCTATCCCACGTAGGGACCCACTCTTTTAATGCGCTAGTTTTACCTGAGCGTATATCACCTGCTAAGATGTAAATCATTATTCTTCTATTTTGAGATGGATGCTATAGAGTATAGTGTCACCCATAAAATTACGAAGCTTGTTAAGCCCACGCTCATCTTTATTTTCCTGCCAAGCCAGTTTGGTCACTTTTCTCAAGTACGGCAAAAGCGTAAGTGTTTCATCTACTTCTTCTTGCACCCTGTGCTTTTTGGTTTCTAAGAAACGCTTGAAGTACTTTTTAAATATAGGAGCTAAAACGTAGTACCACAACAACAGAATGCCCGCACTTCTTAAGAAGATGTAGAGCCAATTTTTCCAAACCTCATCGCCTTCATTTACGAAGAAGTAATAGGCTGCAATAAGTGCAAAGAATATCCCAAAAATGACCCATATTCTCCAGCGTCCTCGTCGTTTTTTTGCTATTCCCACTTGGTCATCAAATTCTATGGCCTCTATTTGATATTTTACATTACCCTGGTTTACCTCCAAGTATCTCACAATATCATAGATAATATACCCTACTACTATTCCAAGGAGAGCATACAGCCACAGGTATATAGAAATAAGCGCTGTAGATGAAAATACATTCCCAAGAAAGCCCATACGGTCAGTCACATAATCACTGAAGGAATCTATAGCTTGCCATAGACTATTCCCTAAAATAAGTGTAAGTACAAGCAGCTTTTGTATTGCGGATTCCACTAAAGTAACCACCCCCAGTAGCATTGCACTCCACTTGCCGAGACTCAGATTACTATAAATGAGTGTTGCCATTAGTGCTTGAAAACTTACCGCCAAATAAGAGGTGAGTGGTGAGTGTGGGCTCACTGCAAGCTTAATAATAAGTACTACGAGCAATGATCTAAAAATCGTCTCCTTCTTGTCCTCAGCAAAGTAGGCAATCAAACTAATAAGCACTATTGCAAAGCCACCTACAAAAAGTCCGGTAAAAGGCGATTGAATTGCGTGCAACACGCCACCTAACCCCGCCTCACTGAGTGCCCAGAGAGCTGTTAGACGAGATATTATTTTTGCATTGCGTTGCACGTTGTCAAAGATAGG
This sequence comes from Bacteroidota bacterium, assembly GCA_003485825.1. Taxonomy (GTDB): domain Bacteria; phylum Bacteroidota; class Bacteroidia; order NS11-12g; family UBA9320; genus UBA9320. Next base: position 1,240 of record DNHN01000235.1, read on the forward strand.
TAATTGCAATTATTTTACGATATGCTTTGACCACAAAAGAAAAAGCATAAAAAAAAGGAGCACCAATAGACACTCCTTTTTCAAATTTGTCGTGTACTGTTTATACAGAGAAACTCTCTCCACATCCACAGGTTCTATTGGCATTTGGATTATTAAACTGAAATCCCTTACCATTTAGCCCATCTGTAAAATCCAGTTCTGTTCCGCACAGGTATAAGAAGCTTTTCATATCGCAAACTACCTTATATCCGTTACTTTCAAAAACCTGATCGTTCTCTTGACTTTCGTTATCGAAATCCATCTTATAACTTAGACCGGAACAACCACCACCAACTACAGAAACACGTATAAAGTAATCCTTATCTAGACCTTCTGTAGTCATCAATGTGTTTACTTGATTTGCTGCTCTTTCTGATACTGTTATCATTTTATTCGTTTTTAAATTTTGAGTTAAAAGTTACGAGTCCATTTACTCGCAACTAACAATTCTAATCTATATACAGACTACTTAGTAGTGCTTTTTAGTGTCTTCTATCGGCAATAAACCTTGTTTTACGCGGTAGTCATTGATGGCCATTTTTATAGCATCTTCTGCTAATACCGAGCAGTGAATTTTCACTGGAGGTAAAGCAAGCTCTTCTACTATCTCCATGTTGTCAATTTCCATAGCGGCATCTACACTCTTCCCCTTTAACCACTCAGTAGCCAATGAAGAAGAAGCGATAGCTGATCCACACCCGAAAGTCTTGAACTTAGCATCTTTTATAATACCTGTAGCATCATCCACCTCAATCTGTAGACGCATCACGTCTCCGCACTCAGGTGCTCCAACTAGGCCTGTGCCTACTGCTTTAGAACCTTTATCTAGTGTACCAATGTTTCTTGGATTTTGGTAGTGATCAATTACTTTTTCTGAATATGCCATATTTCTATAATTATTAATTGTAAGTTGCTAATTATTAATGCTTTCACATTTCGTAATCAATAACTCGTGTTTTTCTTTTATTTATAACTCTTCTTTAATTAATCATTAAACCTTAACAATTAATCATTGATTTTAGTGTTCTGCCCACTCAATTGTTTTCAGGTCAATTCCTTCTTTGAACATTTCCCAAAGCGGACTCATTTCTCTTAATTTATGAACAGCCTCTTTCACGTGGTTAATTGCGAAATCTACCTCCTCATCAGTAGTAAATCTCCCTAAACCAAAACGCAAAGATGAATGAGCAAGCTCATCATCCAAGCCAAGGCTCTTCAATACATAACTCGCTTCCAGGGATGCGCTCGTACAAGCACTTCCACTACTTACCGCGATATCTTTAGTGCCCATCATCAGTCCTTCTCCTTCTACAAATTTAAAAGAAATATTAGCAACATGTGGAAGTCTGTGCGCTGGATTACCATTCACATACGCTTCTTCTATCGTTAACAATTCTTTTTCTAATCTATCGCGCATTGCACTCAGTCTAATAGCTTCGTCTGCCATTTCATTGAGACTGATTTCACACGCTTTACCAAATCCTACAATGCCCGGTACGTTTAATGTGCCACTGCGCATTCCTCTCTCGTGTCCGCCACCATCCATCTGGCTCGTTACTTTTACTCTTGGATTCTTTCGTCTCACATACAATGCACCGACTCCTTTAGGTCCATACATCTTATGGGCCGTAAAACTTAGTAGATCTATTCCATCTGCATTAACATCCACAGGTATTTTACCTACTGCCTGTGTAGCATCTGTATGAAATAATATTCCATTTTTCTTAGCTATGGCAGAAATCCCTTTGATGTCTTGTACTACACCTATCTCATTATTACCATACATTACGGTAATCAATATCGTTTTATCCGTGATAGCTGCTTCTAAATCTGCAAGATTGATTAGTCCGTCCTCATTCGGAGAAAGATACGTCACCTCTCCACCCATTTTTTCTACTTTCTTGCACGCATCTAGAACCGCTTTGTGCTCCGTAGTGACCGTAATCATGTGATTCCCTTGAGAACCATACATCTCATATACTCCTTTGATAGCTAAGTTATTAGCCTCAGTAGCACCGGATGTAAAAATAATCTCTTTGCTCGTAGAACCTATCAACCGAGCCACTTGCTCACGGGCATAATCTACTGCTTCTTCTGCTGACCAGCCAAAGCTGTGATTTCTGCTTGCTGCGTTACCAAATTTCTCATTAAAAAATGGAAGCATAGCCTCGAGTACTCGAGGATCCATTGGTGTAGTACTGTTGTTATCTAGGTATATCGGAAAATTCATTCTTTGTCTTATCTTTATTTAGACTTAATCTAATGCAAATATAACCGTTAAAAGTCAAGAATGTTTTGGCTTGGTATTGGTTTTTTTGATAGGGTGATAAGTGGAACATAAATACCCATTACGTGTACGACTATCTATACCCTACGTCTTCAAACTCAAGCTATGAACAAATATCATCGATTCAAAAATAAACTTCATTTCGTACGAAGGGTTTTAGCGATTTTCAAGCCTTCCTAATGATGGGAATTACTTGGTATTGTTAGTTTACGTTCTTATCGATAAAGTGTCTCAAAAACACAAATCAGACTGATATTTATGTTTACTATTGCCCTATGGATTTCAAACCGGCAAATAATATTCAAGACCTACAGTATTTCGGAGAGTTTGGGGGGGTAAACCCTTCCATATCTGACTCATCTACCTATACGTTTTTATCCGCTAAAACGATGTTTGATACATTTGAAGGCAATGCCGACGGATGTTACCTGTACTCCAGACATTCATCTCCTTCTAACCTATACTTGGGCGAAGCGCTAGCCGCAATGGAAGGCACCGAGACTGCAAACGTTACAGCATCTGGGATGGGAGCTATTACCGGTGTGATTTTAGAGCTATGCAAAGCTGACGACCACGTGGTGTGCAGCAGAACGATTTATGGCGGAACATATGCGTTTTTGAAAAATTTCACCCCTAGGTTTGGTATCAGTACTTCTTTTGTAGACATCACTAATTTAGCGACTGTAGAAGCTGCTATTAATGAAAAAACCAAAGTATTGTACTGTGAGAGTGTAAGTAATCCATTGTTAGAAGTTGCCGATATAAAAGCCCTCTCGGCATTAGCAAAAAAATACGACTTACAATTGGTCGTAGACAATACCTTCTCACCGCTTTCTATCACTCCCAAAAAGCTAGGAGCGGATATCGTCATACACAGTTTGACTAAATTCATCAACGGATCTAGTGATACTGTCGGAGGAGTGGTATGTGGCACACAAGATTTCATAAATGCGCTTAGAGACGTAAACACAGGAGCAAGTATGCTTCTTGGTTCTACTATGGATAGTTTGCGCGCATCTTCTGTTTTAAAAAATCTAAGAACACTGCACATCAGAATACAACAGCACAGTAAAAATGCTCTTTATTTAGCTGAGAAATTTGAAGCACATGGTCTAAAGACTGTCTATCCTGGACTCCCTTCTCATCCGTCTCACAGCATCTATACAGAGATGCTCAACCAGGAATACGGTTATGGAGGAATGTTAACTATAGATGTAGGAAGCTTAGAAAAAGCAAATGAACTTATGGAACTCATGCAAAATAAAAACCTGGGCTACTTAGCTGTAAGTCTTGGTTTTTATAAAACGCTTTTTAGTGCTCCAGGCAGCTCTACCTCCTCTGAAATACCCGAAGAGGAACAAAAAGAAATGGGATTAAGCANNCACCATTATGGTAGATTGTATGAAAGAAGTAAATATACTATAATCCTGCATCAGTATATCGCCAATACCTTTTTCACTGAGCACTATTCACTATTTTTGTCATCATGCAGAAGATAGAGCACATTGGGATTGCAGTAAAAGATATAGCGGAGAGTAACCTACTCTTTGCCAAACTACTCAACACCGCACACTATAAGATGGAGGAGGTAGAGAGCGAAGGTGTCATTACTTCTTTTTTTCAAGTGGGAGATGTCAAAATAGAACTTTTACAAGCAACACATGAGTCTAGTCCAATTCATTCCTTTGTAGAAAAAAAAGGAGAAGGGGTGCATCACATAGCTTTTGCTGTAGAGGATGTAGATGCAGAATTAAAACGTCTAAAATCTGAGGGTTTTGAGGCAATACACCAAAAAGCAAAAGATGGTGCGGATGGCAAAGTAATCGCCTTTTTGCATCCGAAATCAACCAATAGAGTTTTAACCGAAATTTGCAGCGATAAACATGTTACAAAATAAAAATGTTCGTCTCTTTTTAGGGCTGCTAGGAGTGGTCATACTAGGCTACATCTTGTGGAATGTTAGGTCTATCATCTACTATTTTTTCGCAGCAGCTATTATTGCTTTTTTGGCGCGCCCCTTAATGCGATTATTAGGTAAAGTCAAAATAAAAAACTGGGAGATCCCCAATTGGTTAAAGTCAAGTGTTGTGCTCGTCACATTTGTCTTTGTTATCATCGGACTCTTTCGACTCCTTATTCCTACGGTAATAGAGCAAGCTCATATTATTTCAGAAATAGATGCCGACAATATTGTCGATAGAATTCAACCACAAATAGAGTCAGCCTCCTTTTGGATGAAGAAAGCCAATGTAGACGAAGATGAACTCCAGAATATCATCAAGCGTGAAGTCACTCAGATCTTCAGCATGGGTGATATTGGCAACTACGTAAAGGGGATCCTAAACGGAATTACAGACTCTTTAGTAGCTGCGTTCTCCATCCTATTTATTAGCTTTTTTCTTATCAAGGATGGCAGCATAGTGGATAATGTGGTAGCAGGGATAACCCCTGATAACTACCTAGATAAAATCAGAACTATATTTAATGAGACCAAAGATTTAGTGACTCGATACTTTGTAGGAGTGGTTATCCAAATAAGTATTGTTATGATAGTCATTACCGTAGGTTTAACCATCCTAGGGGTCAAAAACGCTTTACTTATTGGCTTTATAGCAGGTATTTTCAATATCATACCCTATATAGGACCACTCATGGGTGCACTAGTAGGCATCAGCCTAGCAGCTACAGGGCAGTTAGAAGCTCATCCTGATTTGAATCTGACATCATTTGTGTTTACCGCACTGATTCCGTTTGCCGTAGCACAAGCTTTAGACAATTTTGTACTTCAGCCATTAATTTTTTCAAAAAGCGTCAAGGCTCATCCGCTGGAAATCTTCTTAGTCATACTTGCTGCGGGTTCTCTCGCCGGTATAGCAGGCATGATTGTGGCAGTGCCAGCCTACTCCTTTATCCGAATAGTGGCCAAGGAATTCTTTAATGGGTATAAGGTAGTACAAGGATTGACAAAGGATTTATAGCAGCCTATTCCTTAATAATCTTTTCAGAATAGGCCTTCTCTCCAACTTTTATTTTTAACACATAAGTTCCTGGCACAAAATCCTGCAAGTTGAATACTCCTGAGTTTAGAATTGATTGGGTTGTCAATAATCTGCCTGTTAAGTCATACAAAGAGATTGTTCCTTCTCCTCTGATATCAATAAAAACAGAATTTTCAGATGGATTAGGCCCAAAGTTATATGGCTTATCGACTTCTGCTTCTATGACGCTTGCTCTGTCACTACATAGCATTTTATACATAAACTTAGCACTCTCGTCTACAGCTTTATCTCTTTGCTCTTTAACGAAAAGATAACTGACGTGCACCATACTATTTGGAACGGAGACTAGCTCACTCGTTACACCTCTAGCACGAGCGATGCTATCCAACACAAAACTACCATCTATCCCAATAATATTTTGGCCAAACACGTAAGCAAATCCTGACTTATAAGGCACTGTGGGATCCATTTCATCATGATAGCTAAAGAGTGCAGGATCTTCGCCATCTATCCAGTCCCCGTTATTCAAACCTCCCGAGAAATTTATGACACCCTGTATCGGGATAAAGCTATTGGTATTAGTGATGCCGTCTATCGGTCCGTTATTATCTAACTTGCTTGCAAGACCTGTAGTAATAGCATCTTCAAAATCCAGCATAGCAGTATGAAGCGCCATTATACTTCCCGCAGAGACCCCTCCTATAAAAAACTGAGTAGTATCTACACCATAGGCATTACTATTTCGTGCATCACTTACTAAAAATGATAGGGCAGCCCTCATATCTACCATGCTTTTAACCACTACTACTTCCATCTGCTCAGCTGCAGGAGGAGGGAAAAGTGGAAGATCGTACAACCGATAATCGATAGACACTGCTACAAAACCCCTCTTCGCATATGCTTCACAGAGAAGTACTATGTCTTTTCTACTTCCAGTAATGAAGCTACCGCCAAATCCCAAAATGATGGTAGGTCTAGTGGATATGCCATCTCCTTTGGGCTCATATACATCCAAAAACAGATCTACTTTTTCTTCTCCTATTGTCTCTCCATTAGAAAACTGAATATCTTCTTTGACAATCACCTCCTCAAATACTGCAGTACGGTATCGCATTCCATCACAAGAAATATGATCTTGAGCCTGAATGAGACTCATATTAAAAACAACGGTCGCTATAAAAAAAACAATAGATTTTCTCATCTTACAAATCTAACATAGAAAACACTTTATCTGTTTTATCCTCACCAAGAGTAAAATCATTTCTAATGCTCCTTGTATATTGCGACTGTAAAAAATAATACCTATGCGTCACATTCTCCTTTTTTGCTTAATCCTATTACTAGGGGCCAATAATACGTCAGCTCAGACCTATACGAGAACTAGTGTGGGTGTGAACTTTTACCTTGGAGCTAGTAATCTAATGGGTGACTTGGGGGGCAGCAACTTTATAGGTAGCAGAGGTGTATGGGATTATGATATTAGAGCTAATCACATAGCTGGTGGTTTCGGAGCAACATTTTACACCGGACGTAGCTTCAGTATTGGCATCAACACACTCTTCACTCGCTTAGTTGGCAATGATGCATACTCTAAACAAGACTTTCACTTTCAGCGAAACCTTTCGGTACGCACAGACCTGATAGAGGCAGATTTACTGCTGGAATACCGTCCATTTAGCAGAAGTAAAGGATTCAATAGATTTTATATTTATAGTGGCGTTGGCGGAATGTATTATCAGCCTAAAGCAAAGTTAAACGACGACTGGTATAAGCTACGTGAGCTTGGCACAGAAGGTCAATACCTCGATAATGGAGAAGGTCCCTATAAGGAACTTGAGGTAGTCATCCCTTATGGACTTGGTTATAAGTTTAGGTTAGGTAAAAGCACTTCGCTAATACTCGATTTGGGATTTAGAAAGACATTCACAGACTACATAGATGATGTAAGTACAGTCTATGCTGACCCTGCGGCTCTTGCAGAAGCCAAAGGTCCTGAAGCAGCCGTGCTTGCAGACCGCTCTACCCCTCTTAACTTGAATGGGGACCCTCGTGGGAATGCCGATATAAAAGATAGCTACCACGTGTTCTCAGTTAAATTCGAATATATTCTGGGCGGCAAAAGTGGTGATGGGTGTAACTACAATCGCAATCCTCCTAAGACCCGAAGCACTAAAATAAACCAACGAGGGATGTTTAAAAAATAATAGCTATAAATAGTACGCTTTCAGTATTAACCGCTAAACTCGTTCATCGCTCCATTGAGGCCTTTTACTATCCAAGACTCTATGGCCTTGCAGGCTCGGTCTTTTTGTAGTACTACTTCTATTTCCTCATTCTTATCCCATTGGCCTAGTACAAATTCTATTTGTCGCCCCTTGGGAAAATCCCCTCCAGCGCCAAAGCGGATACGGTCATACTTATCACTACCTAGCTGAGCTTGTATATCTTTCAATCCATTATGTCCTCCTGGACTGCCTTTACCTCTTATGCGCAGCTTACCCAAGTCAATAGCTATATCATCTGTGACCACTAATACATTTTTGGGTGCGATACGTTCTGCACTCATCCAGTGCTTTACCGCCTTCCCACTCAAATTCATATAGGTTGTAGGTTTGATACAAATGATCTGTTTGCCTCTAAATTTAAACTTAGCTACGTTGGCCAACCTTCCTGTATGCCACTCTGCATCATGTTGTTTTACCCATTGGTCCAACACCTCGAAACCGATATTGTGACGTGTATTGTCATACTCTGGGCCTATGTTTCCTAATCCTACTATTAAAAATTTCATTGGGTCTGGTTCTTTTGTTTCAAATAAAGATGTAATCCACTTCCACATTAGTTGATATTTGATATTTGAGTATTAGCTGCCTTACGAGCGGGATATATAGATATGAGGAATCCCAGTACACTCACAGTAGCTAACGTGAGTATGATATCTCTGGGTATCAGGGCTACAGGATATTCATCTACTATCCCGTTATCCATCGTAATAAACCCAAATTGCTGCTGTAGAAGCACCAATAGTATTGCTAATAAGACACCCATGCCTCCGCCGATAATAGCAATGTAGCTTCCCTGCCATAGAAATACCTTCCGAATAACTGCATCTGACGAACCCATGCTCTTCAGTATTCCGATATCCTTTTTCTTATCTAAGACCAGCATAATAAGCGACCCAAAAATATTAAACGATGAGATAACAAGCACGAGTGAGAGTATGGCAAACGTGAACCACTTCTCGCTACTAAATATCTTATAAATCAACTCATTCATCTCTTTACGAGTCTTTACCCTCCACCCTTCACCAAGCGCCTGCACTAATTTCTCTTTCACAGCGTCAGACTCTTCCTCATTTGAAAGACTAATCTCTAATGAACTCACCTGACCTGGGTAGGTGAGCAGATCTTGGGCAAAATCCAATGCCGTAATAAACACTTCATCGTCTATATCTTCTTTCACTAAAAATACGCCACTGGATCTCAGATACTTGGTACTCAGAGACGCCATTGGATTCAATGAGTTGTACTCTACGTCTCTGCGAGGCACAAACACCGATACTAACTGAGGACTTCCGGGGAACAGGTTAAGCTTAGAAGCCAATCCACCTCCAAAAACTCCAAAATGACGTGAACTATCTCCTAAATTAAATTCCCCCAAAACCAAAACTGAATCAAATTTTGCAGATTGATAATTGGTACTGACTCCTTTTATTTTAGCTATTTCTTGATGTTCGTCGTACTTGATGACTACTTTCTCTTCTAATACTTGAGATACCGTATTAATTTCTGGTAATGCCTCAATTTTAGTTTTCAAACCATCGGTATATACAAAGGTCTTGCGACCTTCTGCTGTAATCTGGATAGCTGGATCGTAGTTATTTATAAGACTCTCTACTAAGTTTTCTATCCCATTAAATGTACTGAGAACTATTATCATAGCAAAGGCTCCTACTCCAAAACCGAGCATAGCTATAGCTGTGATGATATTAATAGCGTTGATCTTCTTTTTAGAAAAAAGATAACGGTATGCTATAAAAAGAGGAAGTCTCACTTCTCTCCTATATCCAGATTATCTAGTAGTTTATTAATACGCTGAGCATGATCTATAGTAGTATCCAGGTAAAAATTTAGCTCAGGTATTTTACGTATGCGTTTACCTATTACTTTGGCCAACTCCTGACGAATTTCTTTATTGTGAAATTCTATGGTCGTCAGACTTTTATCTTTATCCTTTGCCCCAAGTATACTTACGTAAATCTTAGCTAGGCCCAAATCAGCTGTAGCCACTACCTCTACTACCGTAACGAGCTCTCCTGGAAGTATTCGTTGACAAAAGCGAGAAAGCAGCGGAGCTAGATCCCGCTGCATTGCTCTAGATATTTTCTCTGTACGTATACTCATTATTGCAGAGTAAACTCAGAAGTACCCATTTTATGGTCGTCGCTAAATACATTTACTACGTACTTACCTGCGGTCATTCCTTCCGTCTTTGGTATGGAGAAACTCCCAGTCTCATTTCCATTTTGGAAATTCACTACCTTCTTTAAGGTATATAAACGCTCCCCACCGTCAAAGTTAAACATACCAGAACCTGCTGAATTATTGTGCAACGTACTCTTGTTCGGAGTAACTACTTGAAAGTAGAGCATTTTCTCTCCTTTTTCTGCTAAATCATTGTTAGCCAAGGTATAATATATCTCTATCTTGTCCAATTTACTCAACTTGTCCGTTGTTTTAAAATCTCCAAAAATTGCATCTCTCAGCGGTTTCACATCTAATGCTTTTAAGAAGATACGAGAGCCAACTTCTACTTGCTTGGTCAGTTCAGTATTTACTTCTACCATCTCAGCTACCTTCCCTTTTTCTATTTCTACTTGTTTTTGTATTACGTAGTTTTCATCTTTCAAGTACTGATTTTCTTTAGACAATTCATCTATCTCAGCGGTAAGTTGTTCTACTTGCGCTTTGAGTCCAGAAATTTCATCTTTCGCCTTTGCTAACTGAGCTTTGGTAAGATTACCGCTATTTAACATCGTACGAATTTTAGCTACTTTAACTCTAAGCTCTTGATTTCTGACCTCTATAATTGAATCTAACTGCTCATTTTGTCCTGATTTTTCAGCCAGGCTCATGCGTAGTTCCTCTTCTACTTCTTTTAGATCCTCTAACTCTGCTGCGGTATCTACTAACTCTGTCTGAGTCGTTTTAAGTTCTGTATTTTTAGTCACCAACTTATAAATCAACCCTACATTGATTAAAAGTAAAGCTAGTATCATTAAAAATAATAATTTCTTGCTTTTTTTATCGTTTGTTCCTGCGCTCATGATTCTACTGTTTAATGGTTTATAATATGTTTTATTAATTGAATAACGGAGGACATCTCAGACATCCTCCGTTTCCACAAACTTACTTTATTCTTTTAAAACGCTCTTTTATGCATTTTGTTGCTTTATAAGATTCAAGGCACTACCTGCCTTGTACCAAGCTATTTGGGCTTCATTGTACGTATGATTCACATCAAAAGTATCTGAAGAACCATCAGCGTGATTAAGTTTAATCTGCAATGGAGTACCTGGCGTAAAGCTATCTAAACCGAGGATATCTATAGTATCGTGCTCTTGCACTTTATCGTAGTCCTCTGGATTAGCAAATGTCAATCCAAGCATTCCTTGCTTCTTCAAGTTAGTCTCGTGTATACGAGCAAATGACTTCACTACAACCGCCATCACACCAAGGTGACGTGGCTCCATAGCTGCGTGCTCTCTACTAGATCCTTCACCATAGTTATCCTCTCCGAAAACGATAGAATTGTCTCCACTGGCCTTTATAGCTCTAGCTACCTTTGGCACTCCTTCGTACTGCTCGGTATATGGATTACGTACCGTATCTGTTTTATCATTGTATGCATTTACTGCTCCGATAAGACAGTTGTTAGATATATTATCCAAGTGCCCTCTATACGTTAACCAAGGTCCTGCCATAGAAATATGGTC
>DNHN01000190.1 GCA_003485825.1 Bacteroidota bacterium
GGGAAGTTATAGTGTAGCATTAATTTGCTGAATGACTTCGCTTGATAGTTATCTATCATTTGCTGATCTAGCTTAGAACCCAATGTTACAGATGTAAGTGACTGAGTCTCTCCTCTAGTGAACAAAGCAGAACCGTGTACTGAAGGAAGGTAATCTACCTCAGACCATATTTGTCTTACTTCATTAAGAGCTCTACCATCAAGACGCTGTTTGTTATCAAGCATCATGTTTCTAACAGCTTCTTTTTTAGACTTCGCCAGGTATCTTTTTACCATAGTCAATGTCTCTCCATCTGTATCTTCTGGTAAAGATGCGATGTACTCTTTATTGATAGCACTGAATTTCTCAGCACGTTCATCCTTTTCAGAAGGAACTAAAGCTGCATCATAAAATTTCTGGTAAGTAGCTTCTTTTACAGTAGCTGCCAGCTCTTCAGAGTTCGTCTCGTGATTGTACTCACGTGGTGCTTTTCTGCCACCCATTTGGTCGCAAAGAGCAAGCTGTGCTGCACAATCCTTTTTGATAAATGTATGAGCAAATTTCAATGCTTCAACCATATCTTTTTCAGAAATTCCATTCATTTCACCTTCCACCATATTGATGTCTGCAGCTGTACCCGCTACTAAAAGATCCACGTCAGAATTTTCCATTTCAGTTGCAGTAGGGTTTATAACCCACTCACCATTTATTCTACCTACTCGAGGAGCAGATATAGGTCCTTCGAAAGGAATATCCGTAATGGTAAGAGCAGCAGAAGCTGCAAGTGCAACAAGTGCATCTGGCAATACTTCTTCGTCTGCAGATATAAGTTGAATCATCACTTGCGTTTCAGCGTGATAATCACTTGGGAAAAGTGGACGAAGAGTTCTGTCGACTATTCTACATACTAGGATTTCTGAGTTAGAAAGACGACCTTCTCTACGAAGAAAGCCTCCTGGAATACGGCCACCAGCCGCAAATTTCTCTTGATAATCAACAGACATAGGTAGAAAGTCTACTCCGTCTCTTGCTTCTTTGTTTGATACTACTGTAGCTAAAAGTTTTAGTCTACCTTGAGAAAGCACGACAGCTCCATGCGCCTGTCTTGCTAATTTACCCGTTTCTAGTGTGACATCTTTGCCATCACCATAGGATAGTGTTTGTGTAAATACGTTCATAAAATGTTGCGGGTTTACCGCCAATGTTTAAAAAAATGTTTCATCACAGACCCAATGCCTGCGAGGTTTTTATTCTTTTGCTCTACATTGTTGAAATTAAAAGCTATCCTTCACGCTACGGTGATGATGCTAGGAATTATTCGACTTCGAAAACAAAAAAGTATAGATGCACAAAAACACTAGCGTTAGCTAATGCATTTTTGTACAAGCTAGTTTCTCAACTATTCGAACGGGACTTTTTCCAGAAAGGGTTTCTCGCAGAGCGAGTAGGCTGATTACTTTCTGATGCCTAACTGCTTGATAAGCTCACGGTAGTGAACGATATCTTTCTTAGCAATATAGTTTAAAAGAGATCTTCTTTTACCTACTAATTTAATAAGAGTAAGCTCTGTAGAGAAGTCTTTTTTGTTTATTTTAAGGTGCTCGGTAAGGTGAGATATTCTATGAGTGAATATAGCAACTTGTGCCTCTGCGTGCCCAGTGTTCTTAGCGTCTCCGCTGTACTGTGCTATTAGTTCTGATTTTGTCTCTGCTGTTAATCGCATCTTTATATAATTGTAAATATTTCTATTTAAGGGCTGCAAAAGTAAGAATTCTTATTAATTAGTAGTTATAAATTGTCAATTATTAATCAGGTTTTAACACTTCTCTTTGCCAATTACCTTTATTTAACCAAAGTAAGTTTCGGAAAGCCAAAGTTTCTCTACTACTATGGTGTAAAACCCCTGACTTAACCCAATCTTTCTTAGAGTCTATAATTAAATCCATGTAGAAGACTCTTTCTTCATTTTTATACAATTCAACAGTATAGCCGCCAGTAGTAGCAAATCGCCTATCTGTGGGAGATAACACCCATTCATCCTTTAGCCTTTCCAGTTCTGATGCATCGATAATCACATACTGTACACTATCGCTATTGTACCCTTTTATGAGTTTCCAATCTCCCTCAGAGAAATCACACTCATCTAAAATCCTAATGGCTTTAGGGTAAAACAAATTGTAAACAACGATGGCTACTAATACCATTATACACGTTATGAAAACTCTCATTTTCATTAAACCTTTTACCAACTATAACCAAACCCTTCCATCACGCTAATATCCTCCGGCCCACTTTCTCACAAACCACTCTATACCGAGTAGACCAAAGAGTAGCCAGAATAACCACTTCATTTTGATGAGGTCGCTGAGTTTATTTTCTTCGGTGATTACCGATTTGAGGTCTTTATTTTCTACCAAGTCTTTGCCCAAGCTAGCCATAGCTGCAAAGGGAACAAACTCTCCTCCCGTAGTTTTAGACAACCCACGCAGCAGGTTAAAGTCTGCGGTCAGATTCACTAGCTCTTTTAGCTGACCCATTACCGTGAAATATCCATTGTCTGTTAGCTTCACTCCTCCTACGGTAGTACTCGCCATATATTGATATGCTCCATCGGTTAGGTTTTGTAGCACC
>DNHN01000022.1 GCA_003485825.1 Bacteroidota bacterium
AAGAATGATGCATTCCTGTACATCAAAGACAACGACGGGAATCCATACTCGCCCAGTTGGATTATTTTTAATCTAAACAGCTCTTACCGTATCACCGATAAAGTCAAGGTCACCTTAGGAATAGATAATCTTTTGGACAAACGATATAGACCTTATAGCTCAGGTATAACTGCTCCGGGTCGTAATATTCACGTTGCATTTCACGCGAATATTTAAACCTGATTTCGACTATTCTTTTGAGCCACAGATTTTCATAAAATCACGTAGGTAAGGCATTTGGGTGCAGACATAGCTTGCTATATCTAGCCGAAATAACGAAACCTAAGGGGTTTTATGGAAAAATCATTTTGCTTCCACCAGAAAATAGCCATTTGCTTCCCAAAATTGACTTGTTATAGTCTACTATGCCTTCATCAATTTCAGTTGCAACTCACTATTTTCAGGCGGTCTGAGTCCGAAATAATAATTGAAATCAGGTTTAAACCTGAGCTCAACATAATAACAAAAAAAAAACTACCGAAGTAGTCTTTTCAAAATGTTAGCTATAAAGTCCTATTTTTTCTTAGGCTTGGAGATACTGTCTCGCATCTCTGTATCTGACTGTATGTTTTTCATCTTGTAATAATCCATTATTCCAAGATTACCACTTCTGAATGCGTCTGCCATTGCTTTCGGTATTTCTGCCTCTGCAAGTATTACAAGAGCACGGGCATCTTGAGCCTTAGCCTTCATTTCTTGTTCTTCAGCTACAGCCATTGCTCTACGCTCTTCGGCTTTCGCATTTGCGACCTTCAAGTCAGCCTCTGCTTGGTCTGTCTGAAGCTCCGCTCCTATATTTTTACCAATATCTATGTCCGCTATGTCGATAGATAGAATCTCAAAAGCAGTACCTGCATCTAAGCCTTTGGCGAGTATCGTTTTTGAAATGGTATCTGGATTTTCCAATACCGCTTTATGACTTGTAGCCGAGCCTATAGTGGTCACTATACCCTCTCCTACTCTAGCCAAAATGGTATCTTCACCTGCACCACCTACTAGTTGTGCGATGTTTGCTCTTACCGTAACTTTAGCTTTGGCGATAAGTTGGATCCCGTCTTTTGCTACAGCAGCCACTGGCGGTGTATTTATGACACGAGGATTTACTGAAAGCTGTACTGCATCTGCCACATCTCTACCTGCTAGGTCAATGGCTGCTGCCATATTGAAGCCCAAAGGTATATTGGCTTTATCCGCTGAAATCAATGCTTTCACTACGTTGTTGACATTTCCACCAGCCATATAGTGTGTTTCTAAATCATTGGCAGTAACCGGTATTCCAGCTTTATTACCATTAATAAGTGCATTCACGATAAGTGACGGTGGCACCTTTCTTATTCGCATAAAGATAAGCTGTAAGATACTGACACTTTTCCCGGATATGGATACCTGAGCGGTAATCCATAGACCAAGTGGTACGAAGTAAAAAAAGATGAGTAGTAAGACTACTCCGACGATAATAATTGGTAAAATTCCTCCCATGTTGATTCTAATTTATTTTAAGATTTAAGTATTGGTTCGTTTAACAAAAATTTTGTTTTGTATGCGTTTGACTACCTCTACGGAAACATTAGCGAGCAAAAAATCTCCCTCCGTATGCACTTCCATTTTCTGCCCATTCAGTAAGGCTGTTCCAGCAGGTCTTAAAGCACTAAGCGTAACTCCAACATCTCCTACATCAACTTTAAGTGTATGAATATTATTGGCTTTCCCATCGATCACTTCTTTCATCGCAAACCTATTCCAAGCACCATTTCTGAAAGCTAAGAATATTGTAACGGACAATACGGCTAACGTAGAAAGTAATGCTGTATGTCCATAAACATCACCAAAATCCCGGTAAGCAAAATAGACTCCTAGCGTAATCATCACGCCACCTATGATACCCACTATAATTCCTGGAGTGATAAAAATTTCTACCAAAACAAGTACGATACCAAAGACTAAAAGTCCTATAATGAGTGACAGGGTCATGAGTTGTCTTCAAAGTTAAGACAAATTACAAAATACAGCCTATTAATTATTTCGCTGCACCGAAAGTAGGATTTAGCTCATTTCAGCGTACGCTTCCATTGGCAGACAGCTACAAATCAGATTTCTGTCTCCATAGGTATTATCTACTCTACCTACACTTGGCCAGAATTTATTAGCTAAAACATAAGGTGCTGGATACACTGCTTTTTCTCGAGAATACGGCTTATCCCACTCTCCATTGATTACAGATTCCGCAGTATGTGGTGCATTTTTAAGCACATTATTTTCTCTATCTGCTTCTCCATTTTCAATTTCTGCTATCTCCTTACGTATACTTAATAAAGCATCACAGAACCTATCCAACTCTGCTTTGCTCTCACTCTCTGTAGGCTCTATCATAAGTGTTCCCACTATAGGAAAACTTACTGTAGGTGCGTGGAAACCGTAATCTATGAGTCGTTTAGCGATGTCTTGAACCTCTATGCCAGTAGTAATTTTAAGCGGGCGAGGATCAACTATCATTTCGTGTGCTACCGTTCCATTTTGGCCTGTATACAATACGTCATACCCTTCTGATAATCTATGCTTCATGTAATTAGCATTTAGGATCGCTGTAGCAGTAGCTCTTTTTAGACCTTCTGTTCCCATCATCTTGATGTATGCATAGCTAATAAGTAAAATACTCGCACTACCAAAAGGAGCAGCACTTACTGCTTTCATTCCCTTTACTGTACTCACCCCTTCCACAACACTATGACGTGGAAGATATGGCGCTAGGTGTTTTGCCACACCAATAGGTCCCATACCTGGACCACCACCACCGTGAGGAATACAGAAAGTTTTGTGTAAGTTCAGGTGACATACATCTGCACCTATGTTTGCTGGATTGGTGTATCCTACTTGTGCATTCATATTAGCTCCATCCATATATACCTGACCGCCATACTCGTGGATCAATGAAGTTATTTCTTTAATAGTCTCTTCGTAAACGCCTGTAGTACTTGGATAAGTGACCATTACTGCAGCCAGATTATCCTTATGCTTTACCGCTTTTTCGCGTAGGTCATTTAAGTCAATGTACCCATTGGTATGGCATTTTACTACTACTACTTTCATACCTGCCATTACAGCAGAA